>JACPTT010000018.1 GCA_016192645.1 Candidatus Levyibacteriota bacterium
CTGGCGGTTGTAAAAGAAAAGCCCGAGCCCGGAGTTGTTATTAAAAAGATACCAATCCCCAAACCCAAGCAAGAGGAAGTTTTAGTCAAGGTTGTATACGCCTCAATTTGCGGAACCGATATTGGGATTTATGATTGGATTTCATGGGCGGCAGCCCACATAAAACCACCTCAAGTTATTGGTCATGAGATGGTTGGAGAGGTTCTTGAGGTAAATACAAAATCAAAAACCAATATTAAAATTGGAGACCTTGTTTCTTCCGAAACCCACATTTTTTGTCTTAACTGCTACCAGTGCGAAATAAAAAACTACCATATTTGTGAAAACATGAAGCTATTTGGAATTGGTAGAGACGGTTCATTTGCGCAGTATGCGACAATACCTTTGCGAACTACTTGGAAGAACAATCCAAAAATTCCGGTTGAGTCAATGAGCGTTCAGGAACCATTGGGGAATGCAGTAAACGTGGTAACAAAAGCAAATGTCAAAGGAAAAAAAGTTTTAGTAATGGGACTTGGTCCAACAGGTCTTTGTGCAGGGATGGCAGCAAAGGCGTATGGGGCTAAAGAAATAGTGGGAGTAAACAGAAGAGAATACAGACGAAAACTAGCCAAAAAAGTTGGGTTTGATCGAGTAACAGACAAGCTTAGTCCAAAAGAATACGGCACCTTCGATGCGGTTTTAGAGATGAGCGGAAATCGGCTGGGAATTGAGATTGCACTTGACGCGGCAAGGATTGCGGGAAAAATTATTGCCTTTGGAATACCTAAAGAAAATATTAGTATTGATTGGGGAAAATATCTTATCAACAAGGAGCTGTCGATAGAGTCTGTTTTCGGACGCATGATTTGGGATACATGGAAGGATACAACAAAACTTTTAGTCTCAGGGAAGGTAGATTTAAGAAAAATTATTACTCACCGCTTTAAACTTTCGGAATTTGAAGAAGCAATGAAGGTTATGAAAAGTGGAGAGTGCGGAAAAATACTCCTTATTCCGTAAATAGAGCATGAATCAGATTAGCGCTTTTTACCAGAAGATAGACGAAGCAATCAAGCCGGGAAAACGGCCTTTAGTTGTTGAATCTGCGCAAGGTGCATATCTTACAATTGAGAGTAAAAAGAAACTTAATTTTTGCTCAAACAATTATTTGGGATTTGCCTCCAACCCTCGGCTTAAAAAAGCTGCGACAGATGCTATTAAAAAATATGGGGTAGGACCTGGTGCAGTACGGGCACTTTCCGGAACCAATACGCTTCATATAGCGCTTGAGGAAAACCTTGCAAAATTCAAAAAAGCAGAAGCAGCCTTAGTAGTTCAGGGAGGGTACATTGCGAATCTTGCGGCAATTCAAACTCTTCTAGGAAAAGAAGATATTGTTATTTCGGATGAGCTGAACCATGCCTCAATTATCGATGCAATTCGCCTAGCACAAATTAAAAATAAGTATATTTACAAACATCGTGACATGGGCGATCTTGAAAAAGTTCTAAACGAGATAAAAGAGCTGAGGAAGACGCCAAAGAGTGATAATGAGCTGCCAATTGTTTTAATTGTTACAGATGGAGTTTTTTCAATGGATGGAGATTTGGCACCTTTGCCGGAAATTGTTGCGCTTGCTAAAAAATATGATGCACTTACTATGGTTGATGATGCTCATGGCGAAGGAGTCTTAGGCGATCATGGGAGGGGAATCGTTGATCATTTTAACCTTCATGGAGAAGTTGATATTGATGTGGGGACCCTTTCAAAAGCATTTGGTGTTATGGGCGGTTTTATAAGCGGGAAGCGGGAGCTTATTGAATATTACAGGCAAAAAGCAAGACAATTTTTGTTTTCAACGGGACTTACCGTTCCTGATACCGCCGCACTTATTGAAGCTGTTAAAATTCTTGAGGAATCAGATAAGCTGGTTAAAAAATTGTGGAATAATGCCAACTACCTTAAGCGAAGATTTAAGGCGCTTTCTTTTGATACCGGAGAAAGTGAAACGCCAATTACTCCGGTAATGCTAGGAGACGAGAACGTGGCTATTGAGTTCAGCGCAAAATTATTAGAAAATGGTGTGTTTGCAACTCCAATTAAGTTCCCCATGGTTCCAAAAGGAAAAGCCAGAATTAGAGTTATGCCTTCTGCTTCTCACTCAAAAAAAGATCTTGATTTTGGTATTTCGGTATTCCACAAGGTCGCAAAGCAGCTGAAGGTGCTATAATATCCTCGCATGGACGTCTATAGAGATTTTCCCCTGTCAAAAATTCTTTATTACAAAATTGGCGGGAAAGCGAGTTTTGTTCTTAAAGTTCAAAATAAGGAAGACCTTTTAGACGCTCTTGGTTTTATTCAAAAGAACAAGGTTAAAAAGATACTGCCGATTGGACTCGGTTCAAACCTCTTAGTCAGCGATGAGCCTTTCAAAGGGGCAGTTCTTTGGTTCTCCAGAGAAGAATTAAAAGGCAAAAATTCAACTCTCAAGCTTCATTCGGGAAATATTATCGAGACATTTGCAAGTGTTTTACTTGATGATCTGATTCAATTTTCGTTTGCCCATAATTTAATCGGCCTTGAATGGGCAGGAGGGTTGCCAAGTACGGTTGGCGGAGCAATTCGGGGAAATGCGGGAGCTTTTGGCTCGGAAATAAAAGACAGCGTTTACGAAGTCGAAGTTCTAGATCTATCAAACGAGAACTATTTAATAAAAACCTTTAGCAATGACGATCTTCAATTTTCTTATAGAAACAGCCTACTAAAAAAAAATAAAAACTTAATCGCTGTTAGTGGTTTTTTTAAGCTTAAAAAAGCAAATAAAGAAGATGTTGAGATGGCAAAACAAGTTTATTTTTCTTATATAGAGCATAGGAAGAAATATAATCCGCTGGAATATCCTTCGTGCGGTTCGGTTTTTCAGAACATAACAGAAAAAGAGAAAACAGAGGCGATTCTTGCCAAATGGCCCGATGTTGAAGATCTGGTCAGTAAAAAATGGCATGGAAAGGTGGCAATGGGGTATATAATCAATCGGCTTGGATTTTCGGGAATGAGAATAGGAGGAGCAGAAGTTTCCCAAAAACACGCTAATTATATTCTTAATAAAAACAAAGCAAGATTTAACGATGTTCTATCAATCATAGATAAAATAAAAGCCAAATTTTCCCAAACCTTCGGTTTTCCTCCGGAATTGGAACTTGAAATTGTTAAATAAATGTGCTAATTTTAATTAGGTGATATTTCATGAAGATTAAAGATAGGCTTCCTATTGTTTCTCGTAAGAAGAAAATAGACTTAAAGAAATTCGAGGCACTCGCTAAGAGGGTAAAGAAGTCTTTTGAAGAAGAGAATAAATATAGAGAAGAAAAAATAAGTAGAAATGAAAATAATAACCCCACAGGATTTTCATTCGGCTACTAGCGGCAAACACATACTTCTTGATACAAGCATTTTTATAGATGCTTTTTTACATCCTTCGGAATTTGCTGAGTTTTTCAATAAACTAAAAGATCGTAATTGCACACTTGTTACAATTAAGCCTGTTCTAATAGAATTTGTAAAAGGAACAACAACTGATAAAAAACTTGATGAAAAGAAATCTTTTGTAGAATCAATTATCGAGAGTTATCTACCTGTGACCGATGATATTTTTGATAATTCTCTTGATCTTATTGAACAGTACAGAATTGAGGGTAAAGATCTTTCTTTAACGGATTTTATTTTGGGAGGAGTAGTGTTGAAATACAAAAGAAGTATTTATCTTTTAACAAAAGATATAAGCGATTTTCCCACAAATATTTTTACAATGCTTACATATTTTAACTTGTTTCATAGAAAAGCTATTCAGAACATAGGAGTTTATTCTGCTTGACATTATGAATAATTTATGTTACGATTTAAATCGTCAATATGAATATAAATATTATTAGTGCTGTAAAGACAACCAAGAAAGAAACCTCTGCGAGGGGTTTTTGTCTTGGTTTATTTAGTTAAGTAGTAATTTCAGGAATCAAAACTAACCCCTCAAACGAGGGGTTTTTTAGTGGGAAAGAGATTAATATGGCAATTTCAGAAAGATTTTTACAAAGTGGGCCTATGCCATCTGGTTCAGTAGAAGGAATTGGCGCAAAAGAAAAAGAGCCAATTAATAATATCTGTGTTATGAAATTTGGCGGCACATCTGTAGGTAGCGCGGAGGCAATTGAAAGAGTTGCTGGAATTGTTGAAGCGTACAGAAGAAATGGGAATCCGATAGTTGTCGTTGTTTCGGCAATGAGCGGCGTGACAGAGGAGTTAATAAAAGTTTGTGACAATATTGCAGTACAAAATAATCAAGGAGCAATAGAGTTAATTAATAATCTTCAAGAGCGGCACTTTAGCACTTGTTTGCAACTTAATATGCCTTCTTTATGGAAATTAGATTTGCAAGGAGAGTTAAATTCTTTATTCGATCAACTTCGGGAAGAAGCAAATCGGGACGGCTTAATGTTGGATGGAAGAAGAGATAGTATCCTTTCCTTTGGAGAAAGATTAAGCGCCAAAATTGTAGCAGCAAGACTAGGATTACTAGCGGAACCCGTAGATGCTTCAATAATTATCGAGACAAATGACAAATTTGGGGATGCAGCTCCTAATATGAAAAGAACAAGAAAAAATGTTAGAGAAGCAATTCCTAATCTAATTCGAAGAGGCAGAATACCTGTTATTACGGGATTTATAGGAGCAACGCCCGATGGAAGAAGAACAACTTTAGGTCGAGGAGGATCTGATTATACAGCATCAATTCTTGGTTGGGCTTTGGGATCAAGAGAGGTTTTTATCTGGACGGATGTTGATGGGGTTTATTCCGGTGATCCCAGAAAAGATCCGACCGCCGTATTAATCCCGGAAATGTCGTTTGTGGAAGCAGATAAAGTAGCTAGGAATGGGGGAAAGGTTTTGTGTCCAAAAACACTAGAACCGTTTCTAGGTTTAAATGGCGATGCAAAAACTGTTGTATGGGTAAAAAATACTTTTAACCCAGATTCACAAGGCACACGAATTTCTCACTCTTCTCAATTATAATAGTAATGTTTATAATACAATTATGTTTTGGGCGGATAAAGTTGCAGAAGAATTAAAAAAGAGAAAATTGCCGCTTGAGTGGGTTGATGACATGAAGACTCCAAGCGGTCGGATTCATGTGGGAGCGCTTCGTGGCGTTGTTATTCATGATCTAGTTTATAAATCCCTTAAAGAGATTGGACTAAAAGCAAAATATACCTATGTTTTTGATAATCATGACCCAATGGATGCGCTCCCTGTGTATTTGCCAAAAGAAAAATTCGAAAAATACTTAGGCATGCCTCTTTATAAAGTTCCTTCTCCTATTTCTGGGTTCAATAACTACGCAGAGTATTACGCCAAAGAGTTTCAGAGCGTCTTTAATGCTATTGGATCTGATCCAGAGATTATTTGGGCTACAGATTTATATTTAAGTGGGAAAATGAATGATGTTATAAGAGAATGTTTAGACAAAGCAGATATTATAAGGAAGATTTATAAAGAGTTATACAAAAAAGAAATGCCAAAAGATTGGTACCCGTTTAATGTTTATTGCCCAAAATGCGGTAAGGTTTCAACAACAAAAGTTTATGACTGGAATGGAGAAAAGGTTTCGTTTGTTTGTGAAGTAGAGCGAGTCAAATGGACAAAAGGCTGTGGGCTTAGCGGTTCGGTTTCTCCATTTAGCAATAAAGATGGTATTTCGGGAAAGCTTCCTTGGAAGATTGAATGGGCGGCAAAGTGGAAAGCACTTGGGATTACTGTTGAGGGCGCTGGGAAAGATCATATGAGCAAAGGCGGCTCGCACGATCTTGCATCACTTGTTTGTAAACGAGTTCTAAATTACATGGTCCCTTACCCAATTGCCTACGAGTGGTTTTTGGTTGGTGGGCGAAAAATGTCAACTTCAAAAGGAGTTGGTTCTTCAGCAGCAGAGATGATAGAAATATTACCTGCTGAGATTTTGCGATTTTTGATGGTAAAAACAAAGATCAATCAACAGATTAATTTTGACCTTTCTGGTGATACTATTCCGAAGTTGTTTGATGAGTATCAAGAAGCAGCTTTTTCTAAAGATTCAGATATGCAAAGAATATTTGAGTTATCTCAGGTCGGCGCAGTAAAGAAGATTTCGGAGGTTAGGTTTTTGACTCTTGCGCAATGGGTGCAGATGCCGAATATGGAGGCAAAAATAAAAGCGGAAAAACTAGAGGAGTGGGCAAAGTATGCAAGGATTTGGGTAGAAAAATATGCACCGGAGTCAGAAAGATTTTTAGTTCAGAAACAAGTGCCAACTCAAGCAAAAAATTTATCACCAGAACAAAAAGAATTCCTTAAAAAAATTTCATCAGAACTTGATAAAGATTGGGAAGCAGAGAATTTTCAAAAAAATCTTTATGAGTGGGCAAAAGAGCTTGGTTTACCATCAAAAGATGCATTTTCGGCAATTTATCTATCTTTAATTGGCAAAGACCACGGTCCCAAAGCCGGTTGGCTCATTTTGTCTTTGGACAAAGAGTTTGTTCAAAAAAGGTTCCAAGACATCTACTCTAATGATACGTATCATCATAGTGGTAAGGACTTACCTACAGATTCGATTCATTTTATTAATAAACCAGAAATTTTTTTTATTGATGAAGATCTTAAGAAAAAATTTCCGTCGGTTTCAATTGGCGTTGCAGTTATCAAAGGCGTAAGAATTGAAAAAGCGAATCCAGGCTTAGAGAAAGAGAAAGAGAAATTATTACAATCTTTGAAAGGATTAACAACAGAGCAATTAGGGCAATATCCGGAAGTTCAAAGTTACCGAAAATTATATAAAGCGATGGGGATTGATTGGCATTCAAGACGTCCTAGTCCAGAAGCGATGCTTAGGCGAATCGTTCTTAAGAAGAGTTTATACGATGTTAATACCTGTGTTGATGCATATAATCTTGTCGTTATGAAACACCGGGTTTCGGTTGGAGCATTTGATTACGATAAGATTCGGTTTCCAACCATCCTTCGGATGACAAAAGAGGGAGAAGAAATTCACTTATTGGGCGAAGAACAACAAACGAAATTTAAAGAGGGAGAAATTGCTTACTTTGACCAAGTGGGCGCATTCAATATGGATTTTAACTATCGAGATGCACAACGAACTGCTGTTCAATTAAACACAAGAAATCTCTATATAAATGTTGATGGCGTATATGATATTACGCCAGGAAAGGTAGAGCAGGTGCTTCAAGAAGCATGTAGCATGATCATAAAATATTGCGGTGGAAAGCTTGAAGTATTTGGAGTTGAAACTGCTTCATAATGATCAATGAAAAAACTTCTAATTGCGAAGCAACAAGCTTTGCTTATTGCTACAAAAAATGAAGGAAAGCTTCAAGAATTAAAAAGCTTTTTGTCGGATTTACCTCTTAAGCTTGTTTCCCTTTCGGATGTTGCTATTACTGAAGATTTTGAAGAAACAGGAGAAACATATGAAGAAAATTCGCAGAAAAAAGCTTTGTTCTATGCAAGACTTAGCGGCATTCCAGCGATTGCTGATGATGGCGGCATTGAGATAGTCGCTTTAAATGGAGCGCCTGGGATTAAATCAAGGCGTTGGTTAGGGCATGAGGCAACAGATTACGAGTTAATTTCACATATGAAGAGAGTTTCTCGGGAACTCCCGAATAATAATCGTAAGTCTTTTTTTCGAACCGTTATTTCCTTTGCGCTTTCCGATGGCAAAGTTTGGAGCGCTGAAGGTTCGATTGCGGGAATTATTACAGAGAAATCCTACCCCAAACTTCTAAAAGGCTATCCCTATCGTTCATTTTTTTATCTCCCAACGATTAAAAAATACTATCACGAGGATGAATTATCAGAAAAAGAGCAAAAGTTGTATAATCATAGATATAAGGCAATACGGAAGTTAAGACCGATCATAAAAAAAAGAATAATGATAGATATTAAATTTCTACGAGAAAATCCAGATAAGGTTCAAAAAGCAGCGAAAGATAAAGGTTTTGATGTTGACATAGCCCATCTTTTAGAAATAGATGCAAAGAAAAAAGAACTTACGTTTTCTGTTCAGCGAATTCGGGAAGAAAGAAATCGGTTTGCGCGGGAGAAAAATATCGAAGAGGGAAAAAGGTTGAAAGACAGACTTGAAAAAGAAGAACATGCGCTAAAGGCTGTCGAAGAAGAGCTTGATGAATGGCTTTCTAAAGTTCCAAATCCAGCAAAACCCGATGTAAAAGTTGGGGAAGATGAGTCAGAGAATGAGATTATAAAAACTTGGGGTAAGCCGAAAAAGTTTGATTTTACTCCAAAAGACCATTTAGAGCTTGGAGAAATCTTGGATATTATCGATGTTAAGCGTGCCGCCAAGGTTTCAGGAGCACGTTTCTACTATCTAAAAAATAAAGGAGCACTTTTAGAGTTCGCTCTTATTAATCTCGTATTTGAGATTCTTTTAAAAGAAGGATTTACGCCTGTTATTCCTCAGGTTTTGATCAAAAAAGAAGTTATGAAGGGATTAGGTTATACGGAATACGGAACAGATGAGGACATATTTTATATAGAAAAAGATGAGCTTTTTTTGGTGGGAACTGCGGAGCATGCAATCGTTCCGATGCATAAAGATGAATTGTTTAACCAAAAAGATTTACCAAAAAGATATGTGGGTTTTTCAACCTGTTTTCGAAGAGAAGCAGGAAGTTACGGAAAAGACACGCGGGGAATTTTGCGGGTTCATCAGTTTGATAAAGTCGAGATGGTTTCATTTGTTAAAGAAGGCGAAGACGACAAAGAGCAGGAATATCTTTTATCTTTGGAGGAAAAACTTTTTCAAATGCTTGATATTCCCTATCGGGTTGTGAAAATGTGCACTGGTGATTTAGGATTCCCGGCGGTTAGGAAATATGATATTGAAGCTTGGATTCCAACACAAAATAAATATCGCGAGGTTACTTCTGTTTCGACAGTTACAGATTTTCAATCAAGAAGGCTTAATATTCGGTATCAAGAAGGGCAAGAGAAAAAATATGCATATGTTTTAAATGGTACTGCATTTGCAATGCCCCGAACAATTATTGCGATTTTAGAAAATTATCAAGACCAAGATGGTTTAATAACAGTACCGGAAGTTTTGCGAAAATATATTGGTAGTTCTTCGATAAAACCTCAGAAATAATTTTACGTAATTGTCCCATTGCTACATTGTTCAATTGTTGTTTTCAGTTCAAAAGGTAACAAAAATGTGAAAATCCGCAATTGTGATTTTTGCTTTAATACCAGCCTAAACTTTCTTCTTTGAAGCAAGGGAAAATGCTTGACAAAATAAAAAAAATACTACACGATTAATTTAATCCTGCCCCCTCCCATCGCGTCAAACGCGACCCAAGGGGTTAAAAAAGGAGGTGACTTATTTCATGGCAAAAAAAAGAAAGAAGAGAAGATAAATTGGTAATAATCCGCCAAGTGGCGGATACCAATTGATCAGTTGGTAACCCCTCACCATAATGGTGAGGGGTTTTTGTGATAAAATAAACAAATGCTAGATTTACTCAACAAGTTTTTCGATTCCAATGAGCGACAGCTTAAAAGGAGAAAAAAGTAAAAAAACTTAAAGACGAGGATTTTTCTAAAAAAACGCAAGAATTAAAAGAAAGAATTGCTAATTCGGAATCTTTAGAACTATTGCTTCCCGAAGCTTTTGCATTAGTTCGCGAAGCGGCATGGCGTACTATTGGGCAAAGACATTTTGATGTCCAGCTTATGGCCGGCATTGCCCTTTCAAGCGGCAAGATTGCCGAGCAAAAAACCGGAGAGGGAAAAACTCTTTCCGCAGTTCCTGCCTTATACCTTAATAGTTTAAGCGGGAAAAATGTTCACCTTGTTACTGTCAATGATTATTTAGCCCGCCGAGATGCCGGCTGGATGGGTCCTATATTTCATCTTTTAGGTTTAACGGTTTCCTCAATCATCAGCGAGCAGTCATTTATTTATGATCCTTCATTTATTGATAGGGAGGCACATGATTTCCGTCTGTCTCATTTACGGCCAATTACAAGACAAGAGGCTTATCAAAAAGATATTGTCTATGGAATAAACTCTGAGTTTGGATTTGATTATCTACGAGACAATATGGCGCAGGACATATCCCAGGTAGTACAAAGGGGACATTTTTATGCTGTAGTTGATGAAGTAGATTCGGTGTTAATTGATGAGGCACGAACCCCACATATTATTTCCGCTCCGGATGAGGTTCCTACTCAGAAATATTATGAGTATTCAAAAATCATTGAGAGATTAACGGCAAACATTGATTATAAGATTGATGAAAAACTACGCACGGCCCATTTAACCGATCATGGAATTTCTAAAATTGAAAAGATGTATGGAATCTCAAACATTTACGAAAAAGATTTTGACACCGTCTATCATTTGGAGGCAGCTCTTAAGGCAAAAACGCTATTTCATAAAGAAAAAGAGTATATTGTAAAGGATAATCAAGTTATCTTGGTTGATGAATTTACGGGAAGGCTTATGTTGGGCAGAAGGCTTTCTGAAGGCTTGCATCAAGCCTTAGAGGCAAAAGAGGGGGTTCCAATTCAGCGAGAATCAAAAACTCTAGCAACAGTTTCTTTGCAGAATTATTTCCGGATGTATGAGAAGCTGGCAGGTATGACCGGAACCGCCGTTACCGAGGCTGAAGAGTTTCATAAAATCTACAAACTTGATGTTGTAGTTATTCCAACCAATAAGCCCATGATTCGAAAGGATGATCCAGACGCGATTTATAAAACCGCTCGGGCAAAACTTTCTGCAGTTATTGAAAAAATAGAAAACGCATACAAGAAAGGTCAGCCGGTTTTAGTTGGCACAACATCAATTGAGAAAAATGAGATTATATCCGAAGCTCTTCGGCGTCGCGGCATACAACATGAATTGTTAAATGCAAAAAATCATCAAAGAGAAGCAGAAATCATCGCAAAAGCCGGAGAAAAGGGAGCAGTTACTGTTGCCACCAACATGGCTGGACGCGGAGTGGACATAATCTTAGGAGGAGACACCCCAAAACACGACGATGGTAAAGAAAAAAAAGGAACAAAAGAATGGGAGAGTTGGGAGAAAAAGCATCAAGAAGTAATTTCGCTTAATGGGCTTTTGGTTATTGGAACAGAGCGGCATGAGTCAAGGCGAATTGATAACCAGCTTCGGGGCAGATCGGGCAGACAAGGAGATCCTGGAGCTTCTCATTTCTTCGTCAGTTTGGAAGATGAAATAATGCGGCTTTTTGGCGGAGAAACAATTGCCAATTTAATGACGCGATTCAATATGCCAGAAGATGTACCGCTTCAGCATCCAATTGTTTCAAAAGCGATAGAGCAGGCGCAGAATAAGGTAGAGGGATTTAATTTTGATATTCGAAAACACTTAGTTGAGTATGATGATGTTTTGAATAAGCAGCGAGAAATTATTTATCGCATGCGAAGAAAAATCTTGGAGGGATCTTCCGAACCCACCCAGCTAAAAAAAGAAATGCTGGAAAAAATTCAAAATGCGATTTCGACACTTGTTGCCCTGCGCAGTCAAGAAGTTTATGAGTCAAACGTATCCCCAAACGAAAAAATAATTGAAGATTTTTCAACAATTATTCCTTTTGATGAAGCATCTCAAAAACAGCTGACCAAACAACTTGAGCAACGTAGTGAAATAGAAGGAAAAATTCAATTTCTTGTTGATATTGCATCGGACTTGTATCAAAAAAGAGAAGAGCAGATGGGTAAAGAAATAATGCGGCAAGTTGAGCGATTTGTTATGCTTTCTGTTGTTGATAATCTTTGGATGGATCATTTAGACGCAATCGAAAACTTAAGAAGCGGCATAGGGCTTCGGGGTTACGGGCAAAAAGACCCGCTTGTTGAGTACAAAAATGAGGGTTTCAAAATGTTTGAGCAATTAATGGCGGCGATTGATGATGAGATTGTACATAGGATTTACAAAATTCAGGTTGCACAGCAACCACAAACAGTTACTAGTAATCAGAGGCCAGAGCCTAGTAGGCAAGGTTCTCAACCAGACTCTAATAACCAACCTCTAAATAATAAACGGAAGCTCGGTCGCAACGACCCATGTCCATGTGGCTCTGGAAAAAAATGGAAGAAGTGTCACTACCCCAATTAATATTGATGTAGTATTGATGACGTCAATACTTTTAATTAGACTAAAAATATGAGAAGGAAGATTTATAAAGGAGGAAAATACAGCTACGTTATTTCTATTCCAAAAACACTTATTAAGCTTCTTGGGTGGAAAGAAAAGCAATACGTTGAAGTTTCTAAAAAACGAAAGAAACTTGAGATTCGCGACGCAAAATAATTCTCTTAGATAATGAATTTACTATGATCTTTCGAAACATCAAAACTAGTTCAGTTTTCGATATTGAGGGTTTTTGAAATCCATGGCAAGAAAGCGTTATCATTCTCATTACGAACAGTTAAAGAATAAGTGGATCGTACGTCATCAAGACCTTAAAAATAATCTTTGGAGAAAGCATGGGCAGTCTTTAAATTGGCTTGCTAATAATGTAAAACAGCTGGCGGCCGGATCGGCGGCAGGACTGCTTCTTTTAACTTCTTCTGCGCCGCCTTCTCTTCCTTCCTTCAAAAACTTCCAAGCCAACGCTGCGCAGGTTGGGAAACCAATAGAAAAAAGCGTGTTTCTTATAACCGACCTTTTGAATGTATTGCCAAAAGAAATACAGTCTTTAAATAAAGACGAAGAGCAAAAAATCGTAAAGATTCTTTCAAGAACATTCGATTTAAAAGTGAGTGCAGAACTTGACGGGAAAAGATTAAACCGAAACTACGGAATTATTGGGGCAGAACAGCATTTAGCCCGATATCCGGGAGATACTATGGCAACCCATTTTGACCTTTCGATAAACTCAGGGCAAGTAAATAGCTTAGATACTTACGGTTCGGGAATGGCGCCGGGGCTAGGAGCCTGGGGGTATTTTGCGTCATCTCGCGCTCAGCTCACCGAGGAGGATAAACTGCGAGAAAAATATTATATTGCAGTACAGACTTTTTTAGCGGAAGATTTTAACAAACGATTTGCCGAATATAGAGATTTTTATAAATATAGAAAAATGTTAGTTGTTAATCCTCAAAACGGAAAAGCAGTTGTTGCGGTTATTGGCGATAGTGGACCAGCAGTTTGGACGGGAAAGCATTTAGGTGGTTCACCAGAAGTAATGCGTTATTTAGGGCGAGAGGACGGGGCAAGAAGAGGGCCGGTTCTTTATTTTTTTATCGATGACCCAAAAAACCAAGTTCCATTAGGTCCAATTGCTGTACAATAAGCATATGAAACAAAAATATTTTTATAGTCATATCGTTGAAACTTCAATAATCTCACTAGAACTGGGAGAGATTGATTTGGCGCCTTCGGAGAGAGTACATTTAGTATCCCTTGTTGAATCCCAACTGCATCATGCGATTTTGGACACAATTCTTTCGGAATTATCAGAAGGGGACAAAAAAAAATTCTTGGGGCATCTTACTTTTGATGATCACGATAAAATTTGGGTGCATTTAAAAGGTAAAATTGAAAATATCGAAGAGAAGATTAAAAGAGTCGCGGAAGAGTTAAAAAAAGAACTGCATAAAGATATAATGGCAAGCTTAAAAGAGGCGAAAAAGTCAAAAAAGTGATCTTTTAAGATCAACGCGGTCGTTATCCAAAAAGAATACCCCTTCTTTTTCTAATATTTCTTTTTTCTTTGTTACTCCGCCACGCGCGTATCCCGTAAGTTCACCACGGCTTCCAACCACCCGATGACAAGGGACGACTTTGGTATTTTTATTAGAGTGCATGGCAAAGCCAACGATTCTTGGTCCGCCAGCCGGCGGATTTACTCTTGCTAGTTTTGCTACTTGCTGATACGTTAAAACTTTCCCTTTTGGAATAGAGGAGACAACCTTATATATTTTTTCAAAAGGTTTCACTTTATCTTTTTTCTTTTAAGTATCTTTGTTCAATTTTTTTTAACTTATCGGAAACCGCCCTTTGAATATCAACGCCAGCCGTACTTGCAAGTTGAATGGTAGTTATAACAACGTCGGCAAATTCCTGATACATGTTTCTTTTGTCAAACTTTTCAAGCTTTGCCCGCCTTTGGAGTTTTAATATCGAAAGTATATCGTTGCAAAGTTCTCCGACCTCTTCGTTTAGCTTTATTGTTTTGGTGAGGATTTCTTTTTCCTGCTGGCTGTAGAGTTTATAGTGTGGTTTTGTTTTCTCGTTTAGTATTTTTATTTTTTCTTGAAGAGACTTTAAGTTCATGATAGTATTGTACCATAATGGTTGATATCTCAAAACTGCAGAAAAAAGCAGCTTTAGTTAGAAAATGGTGTTTGGTTTCAACAACTAATGCCGGTTCAGGCCACCCAACCTCGTGTTTATCGGCCGCGGATTTGATGACGGTTTTATTCAATAATTATTTTCAGTATAATATTGCTAATTCTGCGGAGCCGCTGAATGACAGATTGATTTTTTCAAAAGGTCATGCCGCGCCGCTTCTATATTCCCTCTTTGCATTAAGTGGTGCTTTTGATCTAAAAGAATTATTAACTCTTCGCAAATTCGGCAGTCGTTTGGAGGGTCATCCGACCCCGGAATTTCCCTATGCAGAAGTAGCGACTGGCTCACTTGGGCAGGGTTTATCAATCGGCGCCGGCATGGCGTACGGAAGTCAGAAGTCAGAAGTCAGAAGTCAGAAGTCGCCTAGGGTTTATGTTTTATTGGGGGATGGGGAGATGGCGGAGGGCTCGATCTGGGAGGCTGCTAACTTTGCTTCATATTATAGTTTGAATAATTTAATTGCGATTGTTGATGTAAACCGTTTTGGGCAAAGTCAGGAAACAATGTTTGGAGATAAGGTTGAAGAATATACAGATAGATTTTCTGCCTTTGGTTGGGAAACTATAGTAATTGATGGGCATAATTTTAAAGACATAGAAAAAGCGTTTCACTCAGCCGTTAGCAAAACAAGCAGTAAGCCTTTTGCCATTATTGCCAAAACAAAGAAGGGTAAGGGAGTTTCGTTTCTCGAGGATCAGGATGGCTGGCATGGGAAGGCGCTTAAAAAAGAAGAGCTTGAGAGGGCATTGAAAGAGTTGGGAGAAGTTGATGAAGATTTAAGATTTTCTCTTAGGTTGCCAATTCAGAAAACTCAGAATACTCAGAGTGTCGGAAAATCTGATTGGTCTGATAGTCAGAAGGTCAGACGTGCTGGTTCATCCGAGTTTTCCGAGTATTCTGAAAAATATAAACTTGGGAATGAGATAGCTACCAGAGAAGTGTATGGAGAGGTTTTGGCAAAAATTGCAGATAAAAATCCTCTCATTTATGCTTTAGACGGGGATGTAAAAAATTCTACCTTTGCCCAAGAATTTAAAAAAGCACACCCCGCCCGGTTTATTGAATGCTTTATTGCCGAGCAAAATATGGTAGGCGTTGCTTTAGGTTTATCAAAAAGAGAGAAGATTCCTTTTATTTCAACCTTTGCGGCGTTTTTAACAAGAGCCTTTGATCAAATCCGTATGGCAGCCCAATCACGTGCAAACATAAAATTTGTTGGATCGCATGCCGGAGTTTCAATTGGTGAGGATGGTTCGTCTCAAATGGGACTTGAAGATATAGCTATGTTTGGAACAATTCCGGATTCAGTTATTTTTCACCCTTGCGATAGCGTTTCAACAGTAAAGATTCTTCCATTAATGCTTGAACACAGCGGTATTTCATATCTTAGGACTCTTCGTCCTAAAACACCGGTCATTTATGGAGAAGACGAAGAGTTTAAAATTGGTGGATCAAAAATATTAAGAAGTTCAAAAAGCGACCTCTTAACAATTGTTGCCGCCGGCATTACGGTTCACGAGGCACTCAAGGCATATGAACTTCTAAAGAAAGAAGGGATATTGGTTCGAGTAGTTGATGCTTATTCTATTAAGCCACTCGATTTTGAAACTCTTAAGCAATGTATCAATGAAACAATGAAGCAATGGATTATTACAGTTGAAGATCATTATGAACATGGAGGATTGGGAGATTTTGTCCTTTCGGCTCTCTCATCAACCGGCGAGCATGTTGAAAAAATGGCGGTTTCAAAAATCCCCCGCTCGGGAACAAAAGATGAGCTTTTGGATGATGTTGGAATTAGCGCAAGAGATATTGCCCAGAAAGTAAAATTATTTCTTTAAACCGTTTATGCAAAAGATCCATCTTGCCGAGGAGGAAGCTTGGGATAAAAAGAGAATTGCTGTCGGCGTAATAATTACGCTCCTTCTAGCAGCGGGCATAGCTTACGGCGCGAAGAGTTTCTTTTTGGAAAAAAAACAAGGTATTGTTGCCGGAGCAAGAGTGGAAAGAGAGAGAGTCCTTGCTCCAATCGAAAATCAACCTTCATTTTCTCTCCCCTCACAGTCCGATATCCAGCAGGAAATAGATAAGATAAGGCAAGATGCGTTAAAATTAAATGTTTCGGAAATTGCTTCTTCTTCTCCTCAAGTTCAAAAAGTTCTTAATGATATTAAGACGCTTGGGGATTATCCGCGTAGCCAAGCTAAAGATATTTGCCAACAAATTTGTAGCGGTCTGTGAACAAAATTAAAAAACTTTTGAAAATTTTAGGACCGGGTTTTATTACCGGAGCATCCGATGATGACCCCTCAGGTATTGCCACTTATTCTCAGGCAGGGGCGCTTTTTGGATTTGGGCAACTTTGGACCGCGCCATTTTCCTTTCCGCTGATGACAGCCGTACAGGAAATGTGCGGCAGGATTGGGCTTGTAAGCGGAAAAGGCCTTGCCGGAGTAATACGAGCAAATTATTCAAAAAAGATTTTGTATCTTGCGGTTTTTCTTCTTGTAATTGCAAACACTATTAATATAGGAGCGGATTTAGGCGCAATGGCGGCATCTGCGCAATTATTAGTTGGTTTGCCATTTGTTTTTTGGTTATTGTTTATGGTTGCTATTACATTATTGCTTGAGGTCTTTGTTTCCTATAAAACCTATTCTAAATATCTTAAATATTTAACATTTGCCCTTTTTTCTTACGTGGCAACTGCTTTTGTTGTGAAGATTGATTGGCGAACGGTTTTTTTCTCAACAGTTCTTCCTCAACTGGAGTTTAGCAAGGTATATCTTTTGAATATTGTGGCAATTTTAGGAACAACAATTTCTCCGTACCTTTTTTTCTGGCAGGCAAGTGAGGAGGTTGAAGAAGAAGTAGCACATCATAAGCTGCGAGCTATGGGCGCAGGACAGCCTAAGGTTGTCCCAAAAGATATTTCGCGGCTTCGACTGGATACGGCTATCGGAATGTTTTTCTCAAATCTTATTATGTGGTTTATTATTATTACCGCGGGAGCAACCCTGTTTCCCCATGGAATAAGCGCCATAAAAAGCGCTTCTGATGCGGCAGCTGCATTAAAGCCTCTTGCCGGAGATCTTGCCTTTTTCCTTTTTGCCCTAGGCATTATTGGCACCGGTCTTTTGGCTGTACCAATACTTTGCGGTTCGGCATCGTATGCAATTTCTGAGAGCTTTGGATGGAAGGAAGGGCTTTATATGAAGCCCAAAAAGGCACCCGGCTTTTACGGTGTTATTATAATTGCTACGCTTATTGGAGTTTTGATTAATTTCATAGGAATAAGTCCTATTGCCGCCTTATATTATACGGCGGTTATTAATGGTATAATTGCCCCGCCGCTTTTGGTAATTATCTTGCTTATTGCGAACAATAAAAAGATTATGGGAGAGCGGGTTAATAATAAATTACTTAATGCCTTAGGAATAATAACAGTCGCTGTTATGAGTGTTGCAGCTGCTGTCCTGCTATTTACATGGAAGAGTTAAGAGAAAGAGTAAATAAACTATTAGGAAAATTAAATATCGAAGAAAAAAAGAGAAAAGCGAGAGAGCTTGAGAAAGAAGCCGCAGACCCCTCTTTTTGGAAAGATCGACATATTGCTGCTGAAAAAATGAAGGAGCTAGCCAATCTTCAAAAAGAAATTACGGAGATTGAAGAGCTTCAGGAGCTTATTGCTTCCGGTCAAGACGAGAAGGCGCAGAAACTTTTGGAAAAGCTTGAAGTCTTACTCTATTTTTCAGGACCTTACGATGAGGGAGGAGCTATTCTTTCAATTCACTCGGGTCAGGGAGGAGTTGAGGCAATGGACTGGGCGCAAATGCTTTATCGAATGTATGCGCGGTTTTTTGAACGAAAAGGGTGGTCGTTTGAAGTAATTGAAGAAACGCCGGGGGAGGAGGCAGGGGTTAAAAGCGTGGCTATTACAGTTGATGGAAAGCGCAGCTATGGCTATTTAAAAGGGGAGGCTGGCGTCCATCGTCTGGTTCGGCAATCTCCCTTTAATGCCGATAAGCTTAGGCAAACCTCCTTTGCCTTGGTTGAGGTTTTGCCGCAGATTGCGGAAGGTTCGGAAACTGCGATAAAAGAAGACGATTTAGAATGGGAGTTCTACCGGGCAAGCAGCAAAGGCGGCCAAAATGTGCAGAAGGTTTCCTCCGCTGTTCGTTTGCGTCATAAGCCATCAGGGATTGTGGTAACAGCGCAATCAGAGCGTTATCAAGGGCAAAATCGCGAGTATGCATTGAGAGTTTTGCGGGCAAAGCTTTGGTTGCGGCAAGAAGAGGAGCGAAAAATTGAAGAACAAAAGCTGCGGGGCGAATATAAAACTCCAGGCTGGGGCAATCAGATTCGTTCTTACGTCTTACATCCCTACCATATGGTAAAGGATTTGCGGACTGGTTTTGAAACAAGTAATACGGAGGCTGTTTTAGATGGAGATCTTGACGGTTTTATCGAAGCCGAACTTAGGGGGATAGGGTTGCCATAATTTAGAAAATATGGTTTACTTAAGGGGAGGTGAAAGCTTAGTTTATGGATGATCAAACTACAGATCAATTGGTTCATGACATGGTTCAAGCGCAAAAGCCACCATTTTTTTCCACAAAGCTAGTAGTCGCATTAATTATAGTGCTGTTGTTAGGAGGAGGGAGCGGGTATCTTTTGGCGCAAATAACGAAAGAAGGCGGTTTAGGTATTATTACTACAAATACCACAGGAGGGGGTTCATCGGCTACTGCAGGAACAGTGGTGGGATCAGACGATCTTAAGACTTTTAAAGACATTGCGGAAGGAAAACTGGAAAAAGGAGGAATTGATGGAGAGGGACAATTCCATTTAGTGCGGCCCGGAGGACAAAGTCAGAATGTTTATATGACTTCCTCCATTGTTGATTTATCGTTATTTATCGGAAAAAAAGTTAAAGTTTGGGGCGAGACGCAAAAAGCGCAGAAGGCAGGCTGGCTTATGGATGTTGGCAGAGTTGAAGTTTTAGAATGATCTATTATGATAAGACTTGATAAAGTTTCAAAAACCTTTAGCGCGGGATCTACTGCTCTTTCTGACATTTCTTTAAATGTAGAAAAGGGAGAATTTGTTTTTTTGGTTGGACCAACGGGGAGCGGTAAAACAACTGTTTTTCGCCTGCTTATTCGGCAAATGCTACCTTCAAAGGGCTCAATTGTTGTTGGCGGATGGGATATCCTCAAACTTCCCCATCGCAAGCTCCCAAATTTACGAAAAAAAATCGGCGTGGTGTTCCAGGACCTAAAACTTTTGTTTGACCGCACTGTTTTTGAAAATATTATGTTGCCTCTTGAGGTAGTTGGAGTAAGGCAAGAGGAGGCAAAAAAAAGAGTTGGTGAGGTAATGTCGCAAGTTGGAATCTCCAATCACAGAAACAAATTTCCCATCCAGCTTTCAGGCGGAGAGCTACAGCGAACTGCAATCGCAAGAGCCTTGGCTCTTTCTCCGGATATTCTTTTAGCAGATGAGCCAACCGGCAATTTAGATCCCGCAACATCTAATGAGATCGTAAAGTTGTTGTCCGAGATTAACAAAAAAGGAACAACGATTGTTATGGCAACACATAATGTTGAAGTTGTAAATAAGTTTGCAAAACGCGTCGTTGCCTTGGATAAAGGAAGACTTACCAAGGACGAGAAGAAAGGAAAATATGCAGCGGCATCTTAAGACAGCATGGCATCATATAAGGCGCTACCCCTACCAGACATCGGCGGCAGTTTTGATTATGACCTTAACATTTTTTGTTATCTCGGCTTTTACATTTATTATTTTGGGTTCATCAAAAATCATTTCTTTTTTTGAGTCCAAACCTCAGGTGACGGCCTTTTTTAGGGAGGAAACAAAACAGGAAAATATAGATGCGCTTAAGGACCAGTTAAATGCAACCGGAAAGGTTGCGGCAATCCGCTTTGTTTCAAAACAGGAAGCGATTGAACTTTATACTCAGCAGAATAAAGACGACCCCCTGCTTTTGGAGTTTGTAACAGCAGATATTCTGCCAGCATCCTTGGAAATATCAACGGTTAAGATCGATGATTTGTCAGGAATTTCGGAGATGCTAAAGCAATCACCATTTGTGGAGAATGTAATTTTCCAAAAAGATGTTGTTTCTACCTTGACAGCCTGGACAAGCGCAATCAGAAAGATTGGGGTAGCCCTTATCGCAGGCCTTTCTCTTGTTTCAATTTTTATTATGGCAACGATTATTGGGATTAAAATATCGCATAAGAAAGAGGAGATTGAAATAATGCGTTTAATTGGCGCAACCTCTTGGTATGTGCGCTGGCCGTTTCTTTTTGAGGGCGTATTTTATGCAGTTTTGGGTGCGTTTTTGGGTTGGTTTGTTGCTTCGGGAGTGCTTTTGTACGCAACTCCCTTTTTGTCAACTTTTTTGCAGGGTGTTCCGCTTCTTCCGGTTCCCCCGCTGTTTCTTTTAGGGTTGCTAGGTGTGGAATTTTTGTTTGCAATAATTTTAAGCATTTTTTCCAGCTTTTTGGCAGTCCTTCGGTATTTGAAATAATATTTAAGATGTATGGCATATGAGTCTTTTGACGAAAAAATGGATAGCTCTTTTCTTCCTTGTCACATCTTTGGTTTTTCTCAATAATAATTTCACAAGCGCACAAGAGCCAACGCCAACTCCAACACCAACTATAGCTCCTGATACATCTTCGGACACGCTTCTTAAAGATCTTCAAAACAGGATAAACGAGCTAGAAAAGAAAGTTGCCGATCTTCAGAGTCAAGAGCGAACTCTTTCTTCTCAAATTGCAATTATGGATAGTCAGATAAAATTAACGCAGCTTCGAATTAACGCAACAAAGCAAGAAATAGAGGAGATAACCGCAGATATTGAAATAACAACGGAAAAAATATTAAGTCTTGAGGAGTCTTTGGATAAAATCACAAAAGTACTTATCAACAGAATTGTTGCTACCTATCGGGTGGGAAGCATTCAGCCTTTGCAGATTTTACTTTCCTCAAATACGGTATCGGATTTCTTTACGCGAGCAAATTACTTGCGGATTGCGCAAGCGAATGATAAGAAGCTAATTTTTGCAACCCAGCAGGCAAAAAATGATTATAGTAACCAAAAAGAAATTTTCGAAGACAAGAAAGATAAGGTAGAAGCTCTAAAGAAACAGCTAGAGGCATATACCGCGCGCCTTGATCAGGAAAAGAAAAGCAAAGAGGTTCTTTTAGAAATAACAAGAAATGATGAAGAGCGTTATCAAGAGCTTTTGCAAAGACTGCGGGCAGATGCCGATTCTATCCGCCGCGCTATATCTAACGTTGGAGTCTCAATAGGACTTAAGAAACGAGGGGAGAAAATTGCTAACGTTGGAAGCTCTGGATGTTCTACCGGACCACATTTGCATCTTGAGGTATTTGAAAATGCAAGAGTTGCTAATGGAAGGGTTGAAGGCAATAGGGTTGATCCAAAGCCATTTTTGGATGATGGGAGATTTTTTAAGGTAGTTGATTTTTATGACGGTAAATATTGGAAAGAAGGAGGGAGCATTACGACACTTTTTAATGAATTTTATAATATTTTTGGTGCTGCAACTGCCCATACTGGACTTGATATTGCAGGTCCGTACGGATCTCCAATTTATGCTGCGGCAGACGGAGAGGCTTATTTGGCATCCGCATCCTGTCCCTATCAAATTCAGGGAGGAACATCGGTTGGAAGAGGAATTATTATGGATCATAAAAATGGCTATGTCACCCTCTACTGGCACATACCTTAAGTTTTAAAATGAAACTGGCAAAGTTATGGGCTGTCTTTTTTCTTTTTTTCTTGTTCTTTCTTTTCCCGCAAAAAACCTTCGCAGCTTTTAGTTTCAGCATTGATAGTACCAGCGCAGGAGTAGTCTCTTCAGGAGATCAAGAAGTAGATGTAAATTTAAGTATTGTTGATCTTCCAAGCGAGTCGTATTTTAGGGTTGCTTTGCAGAAAGAAAGCGGAGGTTCTTACTATGGATATGTGAAGAACAATAATGGAGATTGGGTAGCAATTCAGCCTTTTAGCGCTGACTGTTCGGTATATTACAGAGCGAGCGATACTTCAATTATTTCTCTACAACTTCAGTTTAAATTGGGAGCTAACGAAATAGATAATGGTAGCTATAATCTTAAGGCGCACAGATTTACAAGCACAGGTAGCTGTAGCTCAACAAAAGCTACAAATGATTATGCTGTTACAGTTTCGTTGTCTACGCCAACTTCAACTCCCACTCTCGTTCCAACGAACACTCCTGTTCCAACCGCAACAAGTGTTCCGACGCCGACGAAGACCCCAACGCCGGCTCCCGTAAAAACTCCCACGCCGACTCCAAAATCGGGGTCAACCAGTGGTTCGGGGACAACATCAACACCGGTTCCTACAAAAGTTTTAGCGTTTTCCTCTCAAGCTGCAGGCGGGAGCGGAAATATCAATACCGCAGTTTCTCCAACAGTGAATCTAAGCCCAACCCCGACCAAATCGGAATCAACTAAAAAACCAACGCCAACCCCGATTAAATCGGGACAAACGGCAGTTCTTGGGGTTGCCCAAAGCAATCTTTCAAAAATCTTGATAGGACTTGGTGTTGTTTTTCTTGCCGCATGCGGTATAATTGCCTTTCGCTCGTTTAGAAAAGAGGACGGACCCATGCTTTAATGATTTAAATCATTAAAGCAACAATAGTCGAAAATGAGAGAAGAAATATTTATTACAAGCAGTTATGAAGAAACTCAAAAGATTGCACAAGAAATGACAAAGGGGTTGAACCCCTTTAGGGGTTCAACCCCTACTAAGGCACTGGTAATTGCCCTATATGGAGAACTGGGAAGTGGAAAAACGACTTTTGTTCAAGGGTTGGCAAGAGGACTTGGGATAAAAAGAAGAATTATATCGCCAACGTTTATTATTGTACGTTCGTACAAAATCAAAAATCAAAAATCAAAAATCAAAATTACAGATCAAAGTTCAAAAATTTTTTACCATACCGACCTTTATAGGATACAATCAGTTAAAGACTTAGAAGGATTAGGACTAGGAGAAATAATAAATAATCAAAATAATATAGTTGTAATTGAGTGGGCGGAAAAAATAGCAGAGTTACTGCCAAAAAATAGAATGGATATAGAATTTGAATATGTGGACGAGAATAGGAGAAAGATAACGATAAAAAGGTTGTCATCCTGACAAAAAGAAGATTATGCAGCAAGATATTGAAAAAGCCATTAAAGTTTTTAAAAATGGTGGGATTGTAATCTTTCCAACGGACACCGCTTTTGGCATCGGGTGCAGGATGGATGACGAAAGAGCTGTTAAGCGATTATTCGAGGTTCGGAAAAGACCAAAAAAGCAGGCAGTTTCAGTTCTTGTTCATACTATTGATATGGCTCAGGAGTATTTACAGCCTATTCCCCAGGAAGTTTTTGATAAACTCATTAGTCAATATTGGCCTGGAGCTCTTACTATTATTCTTTCGTGTAAAACCGAGAAAGTCCCAAGTCTTGTTAGAGGTGGAGAAAACAGGTTGGGCGTTCGAATTCCCAATCACCCTGTTATTTTAGAAATCATCCGTGAGGTTGGAGTTCCAATCCTGGGGCCGTCGGCGAACTTCCATGGTAAAGAAACCCCCTATGTGTTTTCGGATCTTGATCCAAGGCTTATAGAGCTTGTTGATTTTGTAATTTCGGGAGAAACGAGTTTGATTAGACAACCGTCAACGGTGATTGACTGTTCAGTTTCGCTTTGGAAAATAGTACGGCAGGGCGCTGTCAAATTAAAAATTAAAAGTGAAAAATGAAAAATTACAAAGAAAAAACAAAAAATATTACTTTAATTATAGATACTGCAAGCAGTGAAAAGGTTATTGTTGAGTTAAAGATTAATAATCGAAGGTATAAAGCACAGCGAAAGATTGATCAGAGAAAGGCTCAGGCAGTTTTACCAATAATCAAGACCATTTTGGAAAAACATAAAATTTCGCTTTCGGATATTCAAAATATTAAAGTGAATCAGGGGCCGGGTTCATTTACGGGTTTAAGGGTTGGGATTTCGGTTGCAAATGCGCTTTCGTTTGCCCTAAAGATTCCGTTTAACAAGAAAAAAGTAGGAGAGTTTGTCCAAGCTTTATATGAATGATATACTGGTTGTATGAGGGAATTTTTTCATCACCTTTTTGTGCCGCGTGAGTCAAACAACCATCGCGCGAAATTACTTTCGCACCAGTTCCTTCTTTTTATTGTTTTTCTTCTTTTTGTTGGACAGTTCTTTCTTCCGGTTATTAAAGCAAACTTTTCTGACGTGTTGGGAGTTTCAACAAATATCTCACCACAAGCGCTTCTTATGCTGGTTAATCAAAAAAGGCAAGAACAAAAACTGATACCCTTAACTTTAGACAAACAATTATCTTTGGCGGCAGGCAGCAAAGCTAGCGATATGTTTGCCAAAAATTACTGGGCGCATAATGCTCCGGATGGCATAACACCTTGGTCTTTTGTCAAAGAATCAGAATACGATTATGTATATGCGGGAGAGAATTTGGCGAGGGGCTTTACAAAGTCAGAAGAGATCGTAGATGCCTGGATGCAAAGCACAACCCATCGGGATAACCTGCTTTCGCAAAACTATGAAAATGTTGGATTTTACGCTGCACAGGGAAGGTTGCTGGGAGAAGAGACCACTTTGGTGGTTGCGATGTTTGGCAGTAAGAATATAAATCCGCTCGCAAAGAGCAGTGCGGTTCCAAGCGGCGAGGTTTTTGCCGTATCTTTAGAAAGAAAGCCTCTTATAAATAGTTTTTCCTTTGCACGTTCAACAGGCGTTGCGATACTCTTGCTTTTTATCGTTATTCTTGTTTTAGATCTAATTATTGTTACACGCAGAAAAATTGTGCGTTTGGTTGGGCACAATATCGATCACATCCTTCTTTTGGGAATTGTTTTGATATTCGCAGTGCTATTTAGTAAAGGAGTTATACTGTGATTACAAATAGCATTAAAAAACATACCGGCTATTATTTTTCTTTAATTATAATCCTTGCTTTAGGAATTTTTCTTTCTCTTCAAACATCAGGTGATAGGCAACTTCAAATGCTAATAATGGTGATGACGGTTTTTTTCTATGTCGCCTGGGGTATTTTGCATCATCTATTAGAACATGACTTAAATATAAAAATTGTGATAGAATATGTGCTTATAGGGAGCCTGGCGATGAGCATTGTTCTATTTCTTGTCAGGGGATAATTATGAAGGGAGTAATTCTAGCAGGAGGATTAGCAACGAGACTTCGACCTTTAACCTGGGTTACCAACAAACATCTTTTGCCTATCTATAACAAGCCGATGATCTTTTACCCGCTTGAGAGCATGGCTAAGGCCGGTATCAGAGAGGTTTTGCTCCTAAGCTCCCCCGACCATAGCGGGGATTTTGCTAATTTGCTCAAATCCGGAGAAGAGTTTGGTTTAAACATCTACTATGGTGTTCAGGAGAATCCAAAAGGAGGAATAGCCAATGGAATTTCCTATGCAAAAGAATTCGCAGAAAACAAGCGTATAGTCGTTATTCTGGGAGATAATATTTTTAATACGGACTTGAAGAAAGCGATGGATAAGTTTAGTCGAAGGGAGCGCGGGGCTATTGTTTATGGTGTGAAGATGGCAACAGATTCAAAGCAATATGGGGTTATTGAGGTGGATGAAGATGGAAAAGTTTTGTCAATTGAAGAAAAACCAGAACACCCAAAATCGGATATTGCCCAAACAGGTGTTTATTTATACGATGAGCGGGTTTTTGCTTTTATAAAGCAGTTAAAGCCTTCCCCAAGAGGAGAGCTTGAAGTGACCGATCTTAATAATCTTTATCTAAGAGAAGGTACACTACAGTGTGAGCTTTTGGATTGGTGGATTGACGCGGGGACCTCATTTGATGAACTTTTGCGGGCAAATAACTTGGTTTGCGAAAAAGTAAAAAAAGGAGAATTGTAATGGGTATTGGAAAAGTTGAGGATGCAAAGAAAGTTCTAACTTTTGATCTGGCAGGCAAAGAGAATGGTTCACTTACTGAACTTTATAAAGATGGCGAAAAGACAGTAGTATATCTCACAGCTACAAAACCAGGAGGGTTCAAAGGTTATCACCTCCATCGAGTGAGAGCCACAAGATATACTTGCATGAGAGGCAAGGTGAAAATAATCTTATACAGACCAGGCGATTCCTCCTCAAGAGAAGAACACATATTAGATGCTCAACGCCCTCAGCGATTATTTATTCCGAATGATATTGCAACAGGACTTCAAAATATAGGAGAGGAAGAAGTCTGGCTCATCAACTATCCAGATCCCCCTTACGATCCGAACCTCAAAGACGAGCAGGTGGAGTATACCCTGGAAGAACTCGAAAAAGGAGTGGTGAAATGATTCAGTGTAGGTTTGAAAATGGCAGGCAAGCAAATCTTCGACATGTAACAGTAAAGGCTCTCACGGTAGGTGATAATAATAAAGTTTTACTGGTAAAGCGAGCATTAAATCTCCTAAGAGGAGGTAAATATGATCTGCCGGGAGGATTTTTAGAGAGAGATGAGGATACTCAAGGGTGTGCCCTTAGGGAATTATTTGAAGAAACAGGGATAAGAGGAGAGATTTTATTTCTTTTTAGAATAAACGATTCTCCTAAGAGACCCAATGAGGATAGACAAAATGTTGATTTTATTTATGTAGTTAAACCTCTCAGTGGCGAGATAAAAAAAGACCCTGAGACTCTAAGCGTTTCTTGGGTTTCGCCAGATAATTTGCCTCCCGAAGCGGAATTTGCTTTTGATCATAAGGATTCAATCCTTCGATACCTTTCATATTTAGAAAAACCATTTCCATTGCCAATTTTAGGTTAAAAAATATGAAACTTTTAGTGACTGGCGGAGCGGGATTTATTGGATCTAATTTTATTCTTTATTGGATGAAGCGCTATCCAAATGACCAGATTGTTAATTTGGATAAGCTAACCTATGCGGGAAACTTAGAAAACCTTAGAAAGGTTGAAAAAAATCCTAGCTACAAATTTATCCAGGGAGACATATGCAATCCCAAAGTTGTTGAACAAGCAATTCAAGGCATTGAAGTTGTGGTTCATTTTGCTGCGGAAAGCCACGTGGATCGCTCAATAATGGAGCCTGCGCCTTTTGTTATGACCAATGTGGTAGGTACCCAAATTCTTTTGGACGCCGCACTAAAACATAAAATAAAGCGATTTCACCATGTTTCAACAGACGAGGTTTACGGGAGTCTTAGCCTTGAAGAGGCAAAAAAATTTGATGAAGAGACAAAATATAATCCAAGAAGTCCTTATGCGGCAAGCAAGGCTGCCTCAGATCATTTGGTTCGTGCCTATTTTATAACCTATGGTTTGCCAATCACAATTACCAATTGCTCAAATAATTTTGGTCCTTACCAATTTCCTGAAAAACTAATTCCGCTTGCAATTACAAACCTTTTGGAAAATAAAAAAGTGCCGGTCTATGGGGACGGCCTTTATGTTCGTGATTGGTTGTATGTTGAGGATCACTGCCGAGCAATTGAGGTGGTTCTTCAAAAAGGGAAAGCAGGAGAGACATACTGCGTTGGCGGCGTAACTGCGGATATCAATAATCTCGAAGTGGTTAAAAAGATCTTTAAGATTTTAGGGAAAAGCGAGGACATGGTTGAGTTTGTTAAGGATCGTCCAGGGCATGATAGAAAGTACGCAATTGACTGGTCAAAGATAAAAAGAGAATTAGGTTGGCAGCCCGAACATAGTTTTGATGAATGGCTTGCGGAGACGGTTGAATGGTATAAAAGGAATAAAAATTGGTGGGAGAGAGTAAAAAGCGGAAAATATGGAAAATTATGAAGATTTTAGGAACAGGATTATCAGGGCTTGTAGGATCTCGAATTATAGAGCTTCTTAAAGAGAGACATGAGTTTGATTCTTCAGAGGTTGACATAACAGATAGAGACAAGATCACTGAGAAGATTAAAACATCAAATGCTTCAATAGTTCTTCATTTGGCCGCAAAAACAGACGTTGATGGTTGCGAGATCGATAAAGACTCAAAAGAACAAGGAGAAGCTTGGAGAGTTAATGTTTTGGGAACCAAAAATGTGGCACTTGCCTGTTCAATAAGCAATAAAAAACTTATCTATATTTCAACAGATTTTGTTTTTGATGGAGAAAATTCGCTAGCTGATGGGTATAAAGAGGAAGATCGGCCGAATCCTATTAATTGGTACGGTCAGACAAAATATGGAGGAGAGAAAATTGTTCAAAACTCAAATTTGCCTTGGTTGATAGTTCGAATCGCCTATCCCTATCGCGCAAATTTTGCAAAGGGTGATTTTGCAAGAGGTATTATTGCAAAACTCAAAAGGGCAGAAAAGATCAGCGCAATTACCGATCATATTATGACACCAACTTTTATTGACGATATTGCATACGCTTTAGATATAATTATTCAAAGAAATGTAACTGGAATTTTTCATCTTGTTGGCAGCCAATTTATCTCCCCATTTGAAGCCGCAGTTTTAATTTCAAACATTTTTAATTTTGATAAAAATCTTATTCAAAAAACAACGCGCGGTAAGTATTTTAAAGATAGGGCGCAAAGACCCTTTCGGCTCGCGCTTAAAAATGATAAAATACAACAATTGGATATTAAAATGAGAACTTTTGAAGAAGGGTTGGACGAGATAAAAAAACAAATGGAAAGCCTATGACCATCACTTTTATAGGACATGGGTACGTTGGACTTGTGACTGCTTCTGTTTTTGCCGAACTTGGCAACGCAGTGTGGGTAATAGGGCATACCAAAGAAAAAATTAAGAACCTACAAAAAGGAATAATCCCTATTTATGAGCCTGGACTTGAAGAGATCGTAAGACGAAATCTAAAGGCAAAAAGGCTCCGCTTTACCTTGGATTATCATGAGGCAATTCCGCAGTCGCAGGCAGTCTTTATAGCGGTTGGGACTCCTCCAAAAGAAAATGGCGAAGCTAACTTATCTGTTGTTTTTGAAGTGGCAGAGAAGATTGGGAAACATTTAGATGGATATAGCGTAGTTGTGACGAAAAGTACGGTTCCGGTTGGAACAAATAAAAAAATAAAAGCGGCTATAGAAAAAGTGAAGCCACAAAAAACTACGTTTGACGTGGCTTCGGTTCCTGAATTTTTACGAGAAGGACAAGCAATTTCAGACACACTGCGTCCCGATCGAATCGTAATCGGAACGGATTCAAAGCAGGCGCAAGAATTGCTAATGGAACTGCATAAGCCAATTGACGGAACGTTTGTTTTAACAAATGTTGAAACAGCAGAAATGATAAAGTATGCGGCAAATGCGTTTTTGGCAACCAAGATTTCTTTTGCAAATGCGATTGCTAAGCTTTCCGAGCTTGCAGGAGCAGACGGGTTAAAAGCTTTAGAGGCTGTCGGTCTTGATAAGAGAGTAGGAAGCGAATTTCTTTCTCCGGGCGCTGGTTATGGCGGTAGCTGTTTCCCAAAAGACGTAAAGGCCCTAATTGCAATTGCCAAACAATACGGATATGAATTTACTCTTCTAAAAGATGTTGAGAAGGTAAATCAAGATGCAATGCGAGAAATTGTTCAGAAGGCAAAAAAACTTCTCGGCAATGTATCTGGTAAAAAGGTTGGAGTTTTGGGTTTATCATTTAAGCCTGACACTGACGACATGCGCGACGCTCCTTCAATTACAGTGATCGAAAAACTTCAGAGAGAAGGAGCAATAATTAGAGCGTACGATCCGGTAGCGGCGGAAAATGCAAAAAAGATTCTTAAAAAAGTTGTTTTTTGTGCTAATCCTTATGAAGTTGCGAAAGATGCGGACATACTTATAGTTATGACAGAATGGAATGAGTTTCAACAGCTTGATTTGCAAAAAGTAAAACAGATTATGAAGACAGCGATTATCCTTGACGGCAGAAATATATACGACCCCCAAAAGGTTAAAAAAGCAGGATTTGTATATCAGGGTGTAGGAAGGTAGTAATGGCCTATGAAAAAAAGGGTTTTTATCACCGGGATCTCTGGGTTTGCCGGAAGCCACCTAGCTCAGCATTTGCTTTCTCAGAACATTTACGAGGTAAGCGGAACATTCTTGTCAGAGAGCAGTCTTGAGAATTTAAGAGAAATCGAGGATAAACTTAATCTAGAAAAGGTAGATCTTACAAATAGAAAGAGGATTGAAGTTCTTATCGGATCTAAAAAACCTCAGTTAGTATTTCATTTGGCTGCTCTTGCTTCTCCTGCGTATAGCTTTGAATATCCAGCAGAAACAATTACAAATAATATTGCAATTCAAATTAATATTTTAGAAGCAATAAGAAAAGCCAATCTTAAAAGCTGCCGTATTTTAATAGTTTCATCGGCAGATGTCTATGGGGCTGTTACCAAGAAAGACTTACCAATCGATGAAGAAACCCCATTTAGACCGACAAATCCCTATGCCGTTTCAAAAATTACACAAGATTTTTTGGGTCTTCAGTATTTTTTCTCTTATAACTTAAGCATTGTTCGAGTTCGATCGTTTAATCACATTGGTCCAAGGCAGTCTGCGGATTTTGTCGTTTCTTCTTTTGCCAAAAAAATTGCAGAGATTGAGAAAGGAAAAAAGGAGCCGGTTTTAGCCGTTGGTAATCTTGAAGCAAAAAGAGACCTTACAGATGTAAGGGATATAGTTAAAGCTTACAGCTTAATTGCAAAAAAGGGTAAGATAGGCGATGCTTATAACTTAGGTTCAGGAGTTTCTTATAAAATAGCGGATATTTTAGAGTGGTTACTTTCTTTTTCCAAAAAAAAGATAAAAGTTGTAAGCGACCCTTCTTTATTTCGGCCCGTTGATACTCCAGAACTCTTATGCGACAATCGCAAAATAAGAAAAGCAATAGATTGGAAGCCAACAATTTCTATAGCGGAGACCTTAAAAGACACGCTGGATTATTGGAGGAATATCGTCTAAAATTAAAAATAAACATGAAAAAAGCTTTAATTACGGGTATAACAGGACAAGACGGTTCGTATCTTGCCGAGTTATTGCTTTCTAAGGAGTATAAGGTTTATGGTTTAACCAGGCGAACAAGCACTGTTAATAATGAAAGAATTGCGCATATTCAGGACAAAATAGAGTTGGTTCAAGGTGATCTTCTTGATCAAAGTTCATTAGCCTCCGCCCTTATGGAAACAGAACCAGATGAGGTTTATAATTTAGCAGCTCAGTCATTTGTGAAGACTTCATGGAATCAGCCGGTACTTACAGGAGAATTTACAGCACTTGGCGTAACCCGTATTCTTGAGGCGATACGGGTAGTAAATCCAAAGATAAAATTTTACCAGGCTTCATCTTCTGAAATGTTTGGAAAAGTGACCGAAAGTCCGCAGAAGGAAACAACGCGGTTTCATCCCAGAAGTCCCTATGGCGTTGCTAAGGTATACGGACATTACATAACGGTTAACTACAGGGAAAGCTACGGGATTTTTGCCTGTTCCGGGATTCTTTTTAACCACGAATCGCCTAGGCGAGGATTAGAGTTTGTAACGCGTAAAATAAGCCATGCAGCGGCACGAATTAGTCTCGGCAGGCAGGAAAAGTTACATCTTGGCTCATTACAGCCAAAAAGAGATTGGGGATTTGCCGGTGATTATGTAGAAGCAATGTGGCTTATGCTTCAACAAAAAGAAGCAGATGATTATGTTGTTGCAACTGGAGAAAATCATTCTGTTAGGGATTTTGTCGAATCGGCTTTTAAGTTCGTTGGCATCAAAGAATGGGAAAAACATGTGGTAGCAAATCGGCAAGAGCATTTAAGACCTGCAGAAGTAGATTATCTTGTTGGTGATTATACTAAAGCAAAAAGAATTTTAGGATGGGAGCCAAAAACTAGCTTCAAAGAGTTAGTCGAGATGATGGTCAAGGCAGACCTTGAGCTTGAGAGGAGAAACAACAAATAGGATATGCAAACGGCTTTAGTATCTGGAGGCGCCGGTTTTATTGGTTCGCATTTATGCAAAAGACTGCTGCAAGACGGATGCAAAGTTATCTGCGTTGATAATCTGATAACCGGAAGCAAAGAGAATGTAAAAGATTTATTGCTAATTCCTCAGTTTAAGTTTATTGAACAAGATATCGCAAAGCCAATCCGCCAGCTGCCGGATCAAAAGTCAAAAGTAGATTACATCTTCCATCTGGCTTCGCCAGCCTCGCCCAATAAGAAAAGTAGGCGGAGTTATATAAATTATCCTATCGAAACACTTCTTGCTAATTCGGTTGGAACATATAATCTGCTTGAATTGGCTAAGAAAAAATCAGCTAGATTTCTTTATGCTTCGTCATCAGAAGTGTATGGAGACCCGGCTATTTCTCCTCAAAAAGAGGAGTATTTTGGGAATGTAAACCCCGTTGGTGTTCGTTCTGTTTATGATGAAGGGAAGAGGTTTGGAGAGGCAATTACAATGGCATATGTTAGAAAACACAATCTTGATGCAAGGATTGTTCGGATTTTCAACACGTACGGACCTCAAATGCAGAGAGATGATGGTCGAGTTGTTTCAAACTTTATTAATCAAGCCATTGCAAATGAGCAAATCACGATTTATGGGGACGGAAAACAGACGCGAAGCTTCTGCTATATTGACGATATGATCGAGGGAATTTTAAAGGCAATGCTTATTGAGAAGGTGAGAGGAGGGGTGGTTAATCTTGGTAATCCTGACGAGCGAACAATTCTTGAACTTACTATTCTAATTAAGAAGATGGCAAATTCTCAATCAAAGATTGTGCATGAGGAAGCTTCGGAGGATGATCCAAAAAGACGAAAGCCCGACATTACCAAAGCAAAAAGAATCTTGGGTTGGGAACCAAAATTGGGGTTAGAAGAAGGTCTAACAAAGACTATTCAATATTTTCAAAGTATATGAAAGTGGTTATTATCGTGCCAACCTATAACGAAAAGGGCAATATTGAGCGGCTCATTCCGATTCTTGAGGAAAAAATATTCCCCGTTATCAAAAATCATAAGATGCATGTTTTGGTGGTGGATGATAATTCTCCTGATGGGACAGCCGATGAGGTAAAAAAGCTCATGAAAAAATGGGACAATATTAGTTTGAGTATTGGCGAGAAGCGGGGATTGGGGGCGGCATATGTTCGGGGAATGAACTACGCAACTACGGAAATGGGCGCAGAGGTTATGTTTGAAATGGACGCCGATTTGTCTCACGAGCCCAAAAAAATTCCGGAGTTTTTAGAAAAGATTGATGAGGGGTACGATCTTGTTATTGGAACAAGATATAGCGGTGGGGGATCAATTCCTCACAACTGGGGTTTGCATAGAAAACTGTTTTCTATCTTTGGCAATTTATTGGTTCGCACAATTCTTACAAGGTTTTGGATTCATGATTGGACAGGAGGATTTCGCGCGCTTAGAAAAGAGGTATTTCTAAAAGAAAAAGCGGAACTAACAGCATTTCGAGGATATACTTTTCAGGTTTCTTTTTTGCATAAGGCAATAAGAGACGGATTCAAAATTACAGAAGTTCCCATTCATTTTACCGATAGAACCCTAGGGCGCTCAAAAATTGCGCCAAGAGAGTATATTGCAGATCTTCTTAAATATATCTTAAAGGCAAGATTTTTTGAAATACTTTACTCCCCGTTTTTTAAATATGCAATCACCGGATTTTTTGGATACCTAATTAATGCGATAAGCCTTGAAGTATTTAAGGGTTATTTTGGTTTACATTCGGGTGCAGCGGGAGCTTTAGGGGCAGAACTCGCAATTATTTGGAATTTTACCCTGAATAATTTTTGGGCATTCTCGCGCTATAAAATAACAGCAACACAAAAAATTCCTTTGAAATTCTTTCAGTTTAATCTAGTATCTTTTGGTTCGGTTCTAATTATTGGCGGAGTAATAACGGTAGGTACGGCACTTTTCGGCGATACTCGTTTTGTAAGGCAGTTATTTCTTATTGCTGCAATAGGTTTTTTTGTTATTCCCTATAGTTACTCCATGTATAATATCTTTATATGGAAAAGATGGCACATTTCTTTCCTCTCAAGACTCCAAGAATTGGTTGGGTGAATCTTGGCGTTTTAGGAATTCTTTTAGTTGCCGCATTTCTTAGGCTATATAAAATCTCAGATTATATGACCTTTTTAGGAGATGAAGGGAGAGATGCCTTGGTGGTATACGGTATTCTTCATGGAAAATTTACTCTTTTAGGTCCAACAGCCTCGGTTGGAGGATTTTTCTTAGGTCCTATTTACTACTATTTTATGGCTCCATTTCTATGGTTGTTTAACTACGATCCGGCAGGGGCTGCGGTTATGGTTGCTCTTTTTGGGGTTACAACAGTATATCTTGTCTATAAAATTGGCGATGAGTTTTTTAATACGACGACAGGGCTGATTGCAGCGTTTCTTTATGCAATTTCCCCTCTTGTTATTGCCTACTCTCGCTCGTCATGGAATCCAAATCTTATGCCGTTTTTCTCGCTTCTTACTCTTTATGTTCTCTACAAAGCGGTTGTAAAAAAGAGCGCATTTCTTTTTGTCTTGTGTGGATTTTTGCTTGGAATTGCGATGCAGCTTCATTATCTTACGATTTTTTTGGGAGTAGTGGTCGCTGCTTATGTTCTTTTCGTTCAGACAATGAGAGGCTCCAATCACAACGGAAATGTTTTTAAAGACTACATTCTTATTGCTGGAGGTTTTATTTTGGGATGGTCACCGTTTTTCGCCTTTGAAATCCGCCATGGGTTTCCTAATATGCAAAGTATCATAAGGTTTATTCTCTCCTCAGGCGATACTGGAACAAATCCTCAGTTTTTAGGGACTCTTCAAAATGTTTTCTTCCGGCTGTTTGGAAGATTAATTACAACCTTTCCGCCGCCCGAACAGGTAAGCCTGCACGATAAATTAGAGATTGCGCTTTGGTACTGGGGAACTTTAATAATTGCTTATTTAGGACTTCTTATTCTCGTTCTTAAGTTTTTTAATGCCGTTAAACGCAAGAACGTTTTGGAATTCCAAAAGATGAGTCTTATGCTTCTCTGGATTTCTATCGGAATTTTTTTATTCGGATTTTACAAAAAGCCAATTTATGACTATTACTTTGGTTTTATGTTCCCTCTCCCATTTATTTTAACAGGGATGACGCTTTCAGATTTCCCAAAAGTCCTTCATAAGTTCCTTCCTCGAATAGAACCAATGGGCAAGACGCTAGTTATTATTGCCTTATTGATTCTTGTTTGGCTGAATGCTCAAGGTATCCCGTTTCGCTTTTCTCCAAACCGACAAAAAGATCAGGTAAAGCAAATTTCTGAATTTGTTCTTTCAAAAACAGAAAACAAACCTTTTAATTTTGCCCTCATTACTCTCGGGAACTCAGACCATGGGTATCGATATTTCTTTAAACTTGCAGGGAAAGATCCCGTGATAATTGAGACTTTCAAAAATGATCCGAAGCGCCAGACCGTTGCGGATCAACTGCTAATTGTCTGCGAAGACCCAGAGTGCAAGCCTTTGGGGCATTCTCTTTGGGAGGTCGCCGGCTTTGGCAGAGCAGAGATTACAGGTGAATGGCAGGTAAGTGTAGTTAGGGTTTACAAGCTGGTTCACTATCAAGAGAAATGAATAAAAAATGAATAACTTGGGAACATCGTTCCTAAGAACGAAAGAATAAACCACTATTTCGCAGCAGAGCCATGGAGTATTCCTTCAGACAAACTTACGCAAGTCATTCATCCTCGTAGCAAGCTGCGAGGTATTCTGACCGTAAAATAAAAGCTTCTTAATTAGTTCCGTTTTTTACTGCTTCTTATTTTGCGCAGGATTTACAGTCGTTTTTGTGCGTCCAGGCAAGCCAAACAGCCGAAAGTCCTACTAGTACATATACTAGTTTTTCAAGCGCAGAATCGACACCAAGAAGAGCGCTAACGAGATTAAAATTGAAAAGTCCAGACAACCATGTGGAGTGCTTTCAAAAATATCACCTCCTTTCATTCCCTATCTACATTCAGTGTATGCAGAGTTGAGAACTAATGTCAAGCCTCTGAATTGCGAGACAGGGTGATTCAGACACGAAAAATCCCGCCCATCTTGCGGGATTTTTCCGTTTGCTTCTTGAAGCTGAAGAAATTCTTCAAAAGAATCTTCAAGAAAACTATCCGCCAATTCTGTACATGCCTGTACCACAAACTGGACATTTGCCTTTTAAGGCTGGTTTACCATTTTTCATGGTAACTTTTTGAGCATTTGGGTCGTCCCTCTTGCTTCGGCATTTCACGCAGTACATCGATGCCATATTATTTTTCACCCCCCTTCGTCCGCCGAAATTTTAATGAAGGCGGATTTCAAAATGCAAATGATCAATGTTTTTATCAACATAATTCCAGACTTCGGAGGGGCAAGCCCCCTTCACCACGTCAAGCGTGGTTTCACTTTTAAAAGCTTATCTTTGGCAGTACAAATATCTGGTTTTTTAAAAGGACAAAGAGGAAAAATTCTGCTAATACAATAAGACCTGTTAAAAAAACAGTTTTGGAGAGGTCGTTTATAAGATATTGATTTACATCTACAGCAGAGGTATTTTCTAAGGTAGAATTTTGTTGCCTAACTATTGGTGGCATGATTTTCTTTTCGGGTATGGTTTGCAAAGGAGTAGCTGCATTACTTGCTGTTTGAAGTTTACGGCGAAGATCTGCAATTATCTTTTGCTGGCGGGTTTTCCTCTGCTTCATTTTAGATAGGCAAAGAGTACACTATTGACACGAAGCTGTCAAGAGGCTAATATATGTGCATATATGTTGTTCAACTTGGAGGTTATAGCTTTAGTTATTCTCTCAACCTGGCTTATTGTTTTAACCTTTTTATTCTGGCAGATCTTGTCCCACTACAATCGCCTCACTAAAGATGTAAGCAGTAAAACCCTCAAGGCCGTTTTAGAGGATCTTCTAAAAGAAGAAGGGGTTTTGCAAAAAGACATCGATTTTTTAAAAGTCCGCTGTGATAAAATGGAGAAAGAAAGTCTTTTGCATATACAAAAGATTGGACTTTTGCGTTTTAACCCATTTAAAGATACCGGAGGAAACCAAAGTTTTATATTATCTTTAGTTGATGCAAACGACACCGGAGTTGTAGTCTCGGGTCTTTATTCGCGCTCGGGGACTCGCTGGTATGCAAAAAAAGTAATCGAAGGTCGGGGAGTTGAACATGAATTGTCGGAAGAAGAAAAAAAAGCATTAAAAGAAGCAAGAAAGGCAGAACCTCCGCATGGATAAACAAAGTTTTCTTTCAGATAAAAAGAAGATCGTTGTTACCCTTTTAATAATTATTGCTTATGTGATTTCTACCGGTGTTTCCTATGCGCTTTTTTCTAAAAAACAACCTCCACAAAAGACAAAAGTAGTTTCTCCTGCTGGTGTTCCTTCCGAGATAAAAGATGGCAGGATAGCATTTAATGGGGATTTGCCAAAGACCGAACCGTGTCCTCTAAATGGAGTTCTATACTCAAAAGAGCAGAGGCAGTGGTGGGAAAAACACCGACCCTTAGGCGTTATGATTGAAAACCATCAAGAGTCAAGGCCCCAGTCAGGATTTTCCTATGCCGATGTTGTTTATGAAGCAGTTGCCGAGGGAGGAATCACCCGGTTTTTAACGCTGTTTTACTGCCAAGATGCAGGAATAGTCGGTCCTGTTCGTTCGGCCCGGACCTATTATTTGGATTTTGTTTCAGAGTACGGAGATTACCCGCTCTATGCGCACGTGGGAGGAGCAAATACTCCGGGACCGGCCGATGCTCTCTCTCAGATTAATAGCTACGGGTGGAGCGCATATAATGATTTAAATCAGTTTTCAATTGGTTTTCCCACATTTTGGCGGGATTATGACAGACTTGGACGAACCGTTGCCACCGAGCATACCATGTATTCAACAACAAGTAAGCTTTGGGATTTTTCCAAGTCTCGAGAGTTAACAAATGTGGATAAAGACGGTTCGTTATGGGATGAGGGGTTTGTGCCCTACAGTTTTAAAGATGATGTGTCCTTATCGGAAAGGCCAGCCGCTCAAACAGTACATCTTGAGTTTTGGAAGAGCTATTCCGAATATTTTGTTGACTGGATTTACAATAAGGCAGAAAACAATTATAAAAGAAGCAACGAGAAGGCGATTTATACGGATAAGAATAACAACAATGCAATAACGGCAAAAAACGTAGTCGTACTTTTTATGCAGGAGAGCAATGCCTATGATGGATACGAAAACAATGCCCATCTTCTTTATAAGACAAAAGGAAGCGGAAATGCATTAATATTTATGGATGGAAAAGAAATAAAAGCAACTTGGAGGAAGGATAAAAGAACAGCCCGAACACTCCTTTTTGACAGTAGCGGTTTGCCAATAAAGTTTAATAGAGGCAATATTTGGTTTGAAATCCTGCCCACAACAGGAGTAGCAGATGCTAAATGATCTTATAACATCAAAATCGAGGACAAAACTACTGAGTGTTTTTCTCTCGTTTCCGTCTGAAATGTACCATGTACGAGAGCTAGTCCGAAGGACAAACGATGAGATAAATGCCGTTAGGCGCGAGCTTGCTTTTTTGGAGAAGAAGGGGATTTTAGCAAAAGAACCCCGTGCCAACAGAGTATATTACTCGCTTTCTAAAAACTATCCCTATTATTTTGCTCTTTTAGAGCTTGGGGCAAAGACTGCGGGCTTAGGCTTTGAAATTTTAAAAAACAGAGCAAAGCTTGGCAGGATTAAATATGCGATGTTCTCAGGACGTTTTGTTCGCAAAGTCAAAAAAGAACCAGAAGAAGTAGATCTTTTGGTTGTGGGAACAATTGTTTTGCCAGAACTGGCACTTCTTGTTCGAAATGAAGAGAAAAGAATAAATCAGGAGATTAATTATACGGCAATGTCTGAAGAAGAGTTTGGTTTTCGCAAGAAAAAGCATGACCCATTTATTAATTCAATTCTTTCAGGCTCGCGGGTGATGCTCATAGGAGACGAAGAGCAGATGCTTGCTTAATTTAGATCTTCGATGAAAAATCCAAGGTTTCTTTTTTGGCTTATCGTTGTTTTAACGGTTATTGCGGTAGTTATTGATTTGCCGAAAAGTCCGCTCTCTTCCGGCATTTTGTTAGGGCAATTTCGCCTGCAAAAGGATATTTCGTTTAAAAAAGGCCTTGATTTAGAGGGCGGAGTTAGCATTGCCTATCAAGCGGACATGGGAAAGATTGGGAGCTTGCAAAGAACAAACGCTTTGGAGGCAGCGGCGGCAATTATTGAACGGCGGGTAAATCTTTTTGGAGTTTCCGAACCAATTGTACAGACGGCAGCCGTTAATGGAGACTGGAGGATTATCGTCGAGCTGCCAGGAGTTTCGGATGTAAATCAAGCTGTTCGTTTAATTGGTACAACGGCACAACTTGAGTTTCGCGAGGTTCTTTTGGCTACTCTTTCTGCTATTCCTACTGCTGAAACAACACAGTCAACCGGTCTTACGGGAGCTGATTTAACGGCCGCTTCGGTATCGTTTGATTCAAACACCGGTGAGCCGGTTGTTCTTTTTGAGGTTGCAAGTAGCAGTCAAGAAAAGTTTTTTAAGGCAACGCAAAAACTGGTAGAAAAGCAAATGGCAATATTTCTTGATAACCAGTTTATTTCGGCGCCTACGGTTCGGGAGGCGATCCGAGACAGTGGCCAGATTAGCGGCGGTTTTACAACAGAACAAGCAAGAGCCTTAAGTATTCAGCTTAATGCCGGTGCATTGCCTGTTCCTCTGTCAATTCTGGAGCAAAGAACCATTGGCGCCACCTTAGGAGAAATTTCCTTGCAAAAAAGCTTATTTGCTGCTTTATTGGGTTTTTTGGTGATCGTTCTTTTTATGAGCATTTTATATGGAAGATTAGGTATTTTGGCAAGTTTAGCGCTAATTCTTTATACCTTTTTTGTTTTGGCCTTATTCAAGCTTATTCCGGTAACATTAACCCTTGCCGGCATTGGCGGTTTTGTTCTCTCAATCGGCATGGCAGTTGATGCCAATATCTTGATTTTTGAAAGAATGAGGGAGGAGATTCGCCGAGGAAGAGCGCGCGATGTTGCTACAGAGCTTGGTTTTTCAAGAGCCTGGAGTTCGATTCGAGACTCAAACGTTTCAAGCCTTATTACGAGCGCAATCCTTTATTATTTTGGTACAGGTCCGGTTCGAGGATTTGCCTTAACCTTGGCGATTGGGGTTTTGGTTTCTATGTTTTCAGCAATTGTCGTAACCCGAACATTCTTGCGATTAGTATATAGAGAGGCTAGGGCCTAGTAACTAATCTCTAATCTCTAGCCTCTAGTGACTAGTGACTGGAGGAAATTATGGATATTGTTGGCAAAAAGTATTTTTATTTTCTAGTTTCGCTTTTGGTTATTATTCCCGGTCTTATCTCGATTGCTCTTTTTGGACTTCGTTTATCCATTGATTTTCAAGGAGGAAGCAGGGTTGAAATTCAAAATTCAAAATTCAAAATTCAAAATTCGGAGGCAGAAGTAAGGGGTATATTTAGAAATCAAGGTATCGATATAAGCTCACTGCAAAAGTCAGGAGAGGATGTTTATATCATTAGGGCAAAGCCGATTGATGAGAAGGCATACGAGAAAGTTACAAAAGCACTTCAAGAAAAATTTAAAGGCGTAAAAGTATTGAGTTTTCAGACGATTGGGCCGACAATAAGTAGAGAGCTCACTTTAAATGCCTTCAAAGCCCTTGTTCTTGCTTCGGTTTTGATTGTTCTTTATATTGCCTGGTCGTTTCGCAAGGTTCCAAAGCCGGTGAGCAGCTGGCGGTTTGGGGTTTGTGCCATCATCGCTCTTTTGCATGATGTTTTGATTGTGGTTGGGGTATTTTCGATTTTAGGAAAACTATTTTCGGTTGAAGTTGACAGCCTGTTTGTTACAGCTCTTCTTACTGTTATAGGGTTTTCGGTGCATGATACCATTGTTGTTTTCGATAGAATACGGGAGAATCTAAGACGTATGCCGGAAGTTGCCTTTTCCCAAGTTGTGAATGCTTCGATTCTTCAGACGTTTACCCGCTCGCTTAATACATCATTAACCACCATGCTGGTTCTTTTTACCCTTCTTTTGTTTGGAGGAGAAACTCTTCGCTGGTTTATTGTTGCGCTTTTGATTGGTATCGCAAGCGGCACTTATTCCTCAATCTTCAACGCCGCCCCTCTTTTGGTAGTGTGGGAGGAGTGGAGTCAGAAGAGAAAATCTAACTCGAAAGTAATTCTTTAACGATTTTACTCACCAGTCCTCCGTCGGCTTTGCCTTTGAGTTTTGGCATAACTGCTGACATAATTCTTCCCATGTCTTGCATTGATTTAGCCCCCGTTTGCTTAATTGTCTCAATTACCAACTTCTTAATTTCTTCCTCGTTCATTTGTTCGGGTAGATAGGCTTGCAGCATTTCCAGTTCCTTCGTTTCCTTATCAACCAAATCCTGCCGGTCTCCTGCTTTGAATTGTTCAATTGAGTCTTTTCGCTGTTTTACTTCTTTCTGAATAACAGCTAATACATCTTCATCACTCGCCTCATATCCAGCCCCGCCCTTTTGAATTTCATAATAGTTTATAGCCGAAAGTAACATCCGAAGGAC
>JACPTT010000009.1 GCA_016192645.1 Candidatus Levyibacteriota bacterium
GAAAACGCAAGGGATCGCTTGGTCAGGATGAATATGGATTTCCCGGAGGACACGTTGAGCTTGGAGAATCATTCTCCCAAACTGCCATTCGGGAAGTAAAAGAGGAAACAGGTACTGAAATACAAAATCTAAAATTTGAATTCGTAGCAAATGTTACAACATATTATCCCAAGCACTATATACATATAGGTTTTGTAGCAGATTGGAGAAAGGGAGAACCAAAAATTTTAGAACCTCACAAAACAGAAGAATGGAAGTGGTATTCTCTAAGCTCTCTCCCCTCTCCTATTTTTGAATTCAGCAAATTAGCGTTAATAGCGCACAAGACAGGAAAAAGCTACTTTGATGCTAAATAGTTATCTTGGTATTTTGAGAACTGTTCCCACCTCAACAACATCGGGATTGCCTAGATTATTTTCTTTTGCGATATCCTCCCAGCGAAAACCATCGCCATACGATCGAACCGCTATGTCCCACAGATAATCCCCGGTTTTAACCGTGTACGACTCTTGAGTAATTGTAGATTGCGTTGAGGAAATCTGCGGATTTTCCGGCTCAATCTTTGGCAATTTGAGTTTGGCACCAATGAATAAAAGATCGGGGTTTGCCAGACTATTAAACCTTGCAATATCAGCCCATCTATCGCGTGATTGGTATATCTTTTCGGCAATGCTGCCTAAGGTATCGCCCTCAACAACCGTATATATTTGCGGGGTTTCTGCGGTTTTTTGCACTTGTTCCAAAACCGGCTCTTTTGAGGCAGGAAAAAGCCCTTTTTTGCCGCGAATAAAAGAAACAAGAAGAATTACTACAACGACTACAACCGCCAATCCCAAAAGCAAGCTTACATAAGACTGCCTAATCTTTATTTTTTCTCCTGCCATAGACAATAAAACGCGCCTCCGCCCTAAGCGGGCTGCGCCCGCCGAAGCTTCGGCGAAGCGAAGGCGGGATGGACGGGACTCGAACCCGCGACCTCCTCCGTGACAGGGAGGCGCTCTAGCCAAACTGAGCTACCACCCCATCCCAGCCTCCCGTATCCTAACAAATTATTGAATTCCCGTCAATCCTCTGCTATCCTTTTAATAGAGATCCCAATAAATCCGAATTTCATACGAATGATCCGAAAATGACTTAAAATGGCACAACTTATCTATCCAGAGTTATCATATAAGATTACGGGTTTATGTTTTAAGATCCATCATAAGCTTGGACGATTTTGTAGAGAAAAACAATATAGCGATAGCCTTGAAGAAGCGTTGAAACATGCAAACGTAGTCTTTGAAAGAGAATTTGAAATAAAAAAACTCACAAATGATTCTCCGTACGGAAATAGAGTAGACTTTCTAATTGAAAATAAGATAATTTTAGATATAAAAGCAAAAAAGTTTATTACAAAAGAAGATTATATTCAAATGCAGCGGTATCTTCATGGTGCTAACCTTGAACTGGGCTTAATAGTTAATTTTAGAAGCTCTTACCTAAAACCTAAAAGAGTTCTCAATGGTGATTATTTAGAAAATTCGAACAATTAGGATCATTCGGATTATTTCGTAGTTTAGGATCGATATTATGAGTAATGCAATTATTGCTTATCAAAAAGCGGCCGATGCGATCGCAAATTCCTCTTCGGAGGTGCGCGATCTCCTTAAAGAAGCTAAACTTGATACTCTTCCCGGCATTGGTCCAACGATAAAATCCCACCTTGAAGAACTTTTTAAAACCGGCCGGGTCAAGCACTTTGAATGGGTGCTTAAGAATGTTCCACCGTCGGTATTTTCCCTTATCGAAGTCCCAAGCTTTGGACCAAAAAAAGCCTACCGATTAGTCAAAGAATTTAATCTGAACAATAAAGACTCGGTAATTGATCAAGTTTTAAAATTAGCAAAAGCGGGAAAAATTGCAAAGCTTGACGGATTTGGCGAGAAATCGCAAAAGGATATTATACGGGCTATTACCGAATACCGGTTGGGTCGGGGAAAAACCAGCCGAATGGTGCTTCCTTTTGCTTTTGAAATTGCCGAAAAAGTCATTAGCTACCTAAAAACTTCACCAGCCGTTATTGAGGCCCATCCTTTGGGAAGTTTGCGCCGAATGATGTCAACTGTTGGGGACATTGACATTGCCGTCTCAACCAATAAGCCGGCTGAGGTCATAAAACATTTTATCAGTTATCCCTATCAAGAGCGGATTATTGAAAAGGGCGATACGACCGCCTCCATTCTCGTATCCGGCGGGAAGCAGGTTGATCTTATGACTCAACCGCCGCAAAGTTTTGGCTCGCTTTTGCAACATTTCACCGGCAGCAAAAACCATAACATCCGCCTTCGGGAATACGCGCTGAAGAAAAGGCTTTCGCTTTCCGAGTATGGAATTAAAAACCGAACGGGAGAGATCAAAAAATATGCTTCCGAAAAAACATTCTATGAGGCTCTTGGCATGGAATGGATACCGCCCGAAATCCGAGAAGATACGGGCGAAATTGAGCTTGCCGCAAAACACAAGCTGCCCAAGCTTATTGAATTAAACGATATTAAGGGCGATCTTCATATCCATTCAAACTTTCCGATTGAGCCAAGTCACGACATGGGACAAAACTCGTTTGATGAAATGATAAAAAAAGCGATCGAACTCGGTTATGAGTATATTGGCTTTTCCGAACATAATCCCAGCCTCTCAAAACACACAAAACAGCAAATTTATAACATTTTACGCAAGCGCAAAGAAACAATTGAAAAACTAAAAAAAGCTTACCAAAAAATAGCAATTATTAATCTTTTGGAAGTTGATATCTTAACAAATGGAAAACTCGCCATAGATGATAAGGCATTTTCCCTTCTTGACGCGGCAATTGTTTCTATTCACAGCTCCTTTGGCATGAACAAAAAAGAAATGACAAAACGGGTGCTTTCCGGCCTTTCCCATCCAAAAGCCAAAATCCTAGCGCATCCGACCGGAAGGCTTTTAAATGAACGGCCGGGCTATGAGCTGGATTTTGCCAAAATCTTTGCCTTTTGCAAAAAAAATAACAAGGCGCTTGAGATAAATGGATGGCCAACCCGTCTTGATCTGCCTGATATAATAGTAAGACAAGCCGTAAACGAAAAGGTCAAAATGCTCATTGACACCGATAGCCATGCTCTTTGGCAAATGGATTTAATGCGCTATGGCGTATCGGTGGCAAAACGTGGCTGGGCATCGCCACAAGACATAGTTAATACTTGGGGCTTTACAAAATTTTCCAAATGGCTTACAATTTAAAGTAAGGCAATTATGAACATCACATACATAATCTTTGGTCTGGTTGCAATTCTTACTCTTTGGCTGCTTTTTACTTACAACAGTCTTATTGCGCTTCGAAACCGAGTTAAGGAAGCATGGTCGCAGATTGATGTGCAGTTAAAACGCCGCTCCTCTTTAATCCCAAATCTCCTTGAAGCAGTTAAGGGTTATGCAAAGCATGAAAAAACCGTCCTTGAGGAAGTGACTAGGGCTCGCACCTCTCTAATGAATGCCAAAAACCCGCATCAAGCCGCCGAAGCTGATAATATGCTAACCGGAGCCTTAAAATCCTTATTTGCGGTGGCCGAAAATTATCCCAATCTTAAAGCATCCGAGAATTTTAAGCATCTACAGGAAGAGCTTTCGGATACGGAAACAAAAGTAGCCGCCTCTCGCCAGTTTTATAACACCAATGTTTTGGATCTAAACAACAATTTAGAGCAGTTCCCATCCCGTATAGTCGGGCAGTGGTTTGGTTTCCAAAAGCAGGAATTCTTCAAAGCTTCGGAAAAAGAACAGGCCGATATCAAAGTTAAGTTTTAATTTCTTCTCTATTCTGTTACAATTATCTCACTATGGCAACTGTTAATACTGCTTGGGATCGGGTATCCCAAAACATTTTTAAAACCTGGCTTATCATGTTCTTGTTCAGCCTATTTGCAGTAGGCGTGATCTATGTTTTTGCAAGAGCACTTGGATATGGTTCAACAGGTGCGTTAAGTCTGGTAGGACTGGCTTTAATCTTGGCCGGCGTTATAAATTTTGCTTCTTATTACTGGTCAGACAAAATTGTTCTCTCTATTTCCGGCGCCAAACCGATAAAAAAAGAAGATAACCCACAACTTTATCGGCTAGTAGAAAATCTTTGCATTGCAGCCGGTCTTCCTTTGCCTAAAATCTATATTATCAACGACACAGCGCCAAATGCTTTTGCCACCGGCAGAAATCCCAAGCACGCGGCAATTGCTTTCACTAGCGGAATCCTGCAGACTTTAGATAAACACGAATTGGAAGGAGTTACCGCACATGAACTTTCTCACGTGGGTAATAGAGATACCCTAGTCTTGGCGGTAGTGTCAATCTTAGTTGGTATGATTGCGATTTTAGCAGATATTTTTATGCGGTCGTTATGGTTTGGTGGCGGTCACAGAGACAGCAAGGGAAATAATCTATTTATGGTACTGGCTATAATTGCGGCGATTTTGGCTCCTCTTGCCGCAACCCTTATCAAATTGGCTGTTTCCAGAAAAAGAGAGCTTTTGGCTGATGCTTCGGGAGTTCTTCTGACACGTTACCCGGAAGGACTGGCATCCGCGCTTTTGAAAATCTCCTCCGATAAACACCAATTGAAAAACGCCCATACGGGAACAGCTCATCTTTTCATAGTAAATCCCCTAAAAGGAAAAGATGTAAAAAATTGGCTTACCGGACTTTTTAATACCCATCCTCCAATTGAGGAACGTGTAAAAATTCTTCGCTCAATGTGAATATACTCTTAATACTTCTTGGAAAGCTGATTAGATTTATAAGTTCGCGGTTTGGCATCGGTAGTGGTTCCACCTGGCCGGGGCATATTGCCCTTTCGCTTAATAAAAATTTTATTCGTGACGTTCTAACGACCAAAGACCAAAGACCAAAGACAATTCTTATTGCCGGAACAAACGGAAAAACCACAACGGGAAAGCTTATTCAAACGATTCTTGAAAACAATGAAAAGAAAGTATTTCAAAATCAAGCCGGCGCAAATCTATTGAACGGGATTGCCTCGGCTTTAATACAGTACAGTACTAAATTAGGAAGATTAAACTACGACTACGCAATATTTGAGGTAGATGAAAATACCCTCCCT
>JACPTT010000071.1 GCA_016192645.1 Candidatus Levyibacteriota bacterium
TTATCTTGGGCTTTTACATGAAGTATTCCCGAAGCATCAATATCAAACGTCACTTCAACTTGCGGAACACCGCGAGGCGCAGGAGGAATACCGTCTAAAATAAAGCGGCCTAAAGACTTATTATCAGCTGCCATTGGCCGCTCGCCCTGCAGCACATTTATTTCAACCTGAGTTTGATTATCGGCGGCCGTTGAAAAGATTTGCGATTTTGAACTTGGTATGGTTGTGTTTCGATTAATCAAAGAGGTTGAAACTCCACCCAATGTTTCAATTCCTAAAGTAAGAGGAGTAACATCTAAAAGCAGGACATCCTTAACTTCTCCGCCCAAAACTCCTGCCTGAACTGCAGCGCCAACTGCCACAACCTCATCAGGATTTACCGATTTATTCGGCTCTTTACCAAAAAATTTAGTTACTGCCTCAACAATTTTTGGCATTCTGGTCATTCCGCCAACCAAAACTACCTCGTCAATATCCGCGGCTTTTATTTTTGCATCTTTAAGCGCGAGTTCAACCGGCTTGATGGTTTTTTGCACAAGATCATCAACTAACTGCTCTAATTTTGCCCTGCTTAACTTCATGGTTAAATGCAGCGGTCCGGCTTCGCCGGATCCTTGGGTTATAAAAGGCTGATTAATTTCTGCTTCCGAAGCAGTGGAGAGTTCTATTTTTGCTTTTTCGGCTGATTCCCTAAGCCTTTGAAGCGCTTGGGGATCGCGCTTTAGATCTACTCCATTTTCTTTTTGAAACTCATCGGCCATATACTCGACTATTTTCTGGTCAAAGTTATCTCCTCCCAAATGAGTATCGCCATTTGTTGACTTTACTTCATACACTCCTTCTCCAAGCTCAAGAATTGAGATGTCAAAGGTGCCGCCGCCCAAATCGTAAACGGCTATTGTGTGGACATTTTTCTTATCCAAGCCGTAGGCTAAAGCGGCGGCGGTTGGTTCGTTGATAATGCGAAGAACCTCAAGCCCGGCAATTTCTCCCGCCTGCTTGGTGGCTTGGCGCTGTGAGTCATCAAAATATGCCGGAACAGTAATAACGGCTTGGGTAACCTTTCCGCCAAGATAGCGTTCGGCGTCTGATTTAATCTTTTGCAAAATCTTTGCCGAAATTTCCTGAGGAGTAAAAGTGCGTCCCTCAACCTCAACAACTGCCATTCCGTCACGGCCTGCCTTAACAGTATAAGGAAGCCACTTCATATCCGATTGGACCGACTCATCTTTGAATTTTCGGCCCATGAGACGCTTAATTGAAAAAATAGTGCGCTTGGGTTTAAGAACCAATTGGCGCTTGGCAACATCGCCAACAACATGAGAAATAGGATCAACAATTGAAGGAATAACGTTTCGGCCTTCTTGAGAATAAATAACCTTTGGGCTTCCGCCCTCCATTACCGCAACGCATGAATTTGTTGTACCTAAATCTATACCGATAATCTTACCCATAATTATTATTCTCCTTTACCCACTTTAACTTGGGCTGGTCGTAAAACTAGATCATAAAGCTTGTATCCAAATCTTACTTCCTCCAACACTTTTCCTTCTTCTCCCGAAAGGGTTTCTATACATTCCATTGTTATCGGATCAAACTGTTTGCCAATAGTTTCTACTTTTTCGACTCCTTCAGTTTTTAATGCGCTTATAAATTGCTGAATACTTAGTTGCAAGCCTTCGTTGGGAACATGTTGATCCGCTAATATAAGTGTATCTAAAACCGGCAAAAGCTGCAAGATTAACTCTTTATTGGCTGTTTTTATCCACGCGGATCGTTCTTCTTTAGCTCTTTTTTCTAAATTCTGGTAATCTGCCAATGCCCGCTTATATTTATTCTCAAGGTCCTCGATTCTCTGTTTTAGTTCTTCGGTTTCTTTTGTTCTTTCATTTTTCTTCGTCATTTTTAATTTTGAATTTTGAATTTTGAATTTCGTTTTACCAGCCTTTTGCGATCTCCTCAATTAAATCTCCAAAATAACGCACTGTTGGAACAACCAAGGTATAATTAAGTCTCACCGGACCTAATACGCCAACTTCTCCTTCCAGATGCATTGGGGTTTGGAAACGGGTAAAAACAAATCCATAGGGGCCGCGCAGCTTTGCCCCCAACTCCTCACCCAAAAGAACATGAACGTCCTCATCATCTAAAACGCCGGAGCAAAGAGTTTGAAAGTAATTAAATTCATCAATGGCCGAAAGAAGCGATCTTGTAATATCTATATCGTAAAATTCGGGCATATCCAAAATATTAGCGTAGCCGGCAGCATATAAATCTCCTTCGTTTGTTGCTACCAATGCCAGCGCGCCGGTTCTCTCGGCTAAGGATTTTGTGAGTTCTTTTAAGAATCGCTGGGCGCGTTCTCGATGATCCCAAAGCTTTTCTTTTACCGCCACTTCCTCTGCAACCGAAAGCTCTTTTTCTTTCATTAACTGTTTTACATAGAGTTTCATCGCTATTGGGGTGGGAGCGCGACCGGCAGAAGTATGGGGTTTTTTAAGATAGCCAAGTTCGGTTAGGCGGACCATTTCATTTCGAATGGTTGCCGGCGAAGCACTGAGGTTATACTTTTTCTCCAAAGTTTCAGAGCCAACCGGCTCTGCAGTATTTACATACTCCTCAATTAAGCTTTTTAAGATATCTATTTGTCGTTGAGTCAAATCATGCATAGTAATTTTTGGTTAGCAGTAATATACCACGACTGCTAACTCTTGTCAAGCCCCAAATTGTCAACTATCCTTTGGTAGCAAAAAATAGCTTCTCCACTCTATACAATTTAGGGTACCTGAAAGAGTACCTTTTGCGTATTATGAAGTTGACTTTGATACAGATTATTGCTATAATTCCAGCAATTAGAGCAAAAGGCTTGCAAAGCCTATGCCCGATCAGAAGGCCAACAAATTGGTGGCCACAAGATCGGGCTTTTTGTGTTTTAGAGTTGACTTGAAATAAATTCGGCTGATTAAATTATGAAGATATGATTTATCTAATAAAAAACCTACTCGCGAAAGTTGGTTTCGAAATCTATGTTATATACGAATACTGATAAGAGTATATCAGCATCAACTGCTGGTGTTAAGAAAATTATGAAAGTACCACTTCGGGGAATATGTAAATGGTGGGTATTTTGGATGGGTAATTTTTTAATAGTTTTATTATTTGCGCTTGGAATATTTTGGGCATTTGGATGTTTTATTTTAGGAAAATGTTACAGCCCGTTTTAGTAAGGTAAGGAAATCTTGCTTGCTACCTTCACGACCGCCTTTCTTAACATACTCTTTCAGTTTTTTATCTTTAATATTGAGTATCTTCTTCATTTTTTTCTCCTTCAAAAGGCAATGGTATTTGCTTTGCTGATGAACGATGGCTTAATATTTTGGTTACGGTATATTCAGTTTTTATTCCTTCGTCCGTAAGATACTGTTTTTTATGTAAAATTACCCTCAAAATATCATTTTTTGCAAAAGCCTCTTTACTTTCCTGAACATTTTTTATAAATTCTTCATCTTTTACTTCAGCAAAAAAAGTTACAGTTCCATCTGTAAATCTCCATTTATTATCTTCTAAAAAACTTATTCCAACTGCTTGCAAATTGACTTCATCATCTTTTTCTTCTAACACTTCATCAGGCACATCAGAGAGTTTGAAATAATCTTTTTCTTCTTTTTTAATTGTTGCCTCATCGTTGTCTTTTTTTATAGAAAAAGTGTCCACTCCCTCTCTTGAGAGTGGGTCGGATATAACTTTTTGTATTGAAGTTCTAATTTTTACATTAGAAAATAAGGCTATGACCTTTGGGCTAGTCTCATATTTTTCTTCATCTTCAACTTCAATTACTGTTTTAGCGTCATCAACATTTTCTATCTTTTTAATTTTACGATTTTTAAGCCATAAAAGAAGCCCAATTAAGCCTCCTCCTGGAATTACAAAACCAACATAGCTTAATAAGTTTGCGGCCGCATTAACCCTATCTGAATTAAATACTGCAACGATCTGGTCAAGAGGAAGTTGGGAAATCACTAACTCAACACCAAATGAACCCGTGCGAAAAGAACCTTTAACATTTACTTGTATTTTTGTTTCATTGTTGTTTAGAATTTTATTTGCTTCATCAAGCACATCGCTAACAGCCAGAAGAGCAGGAGCTAAATCCCTTACATCCATTTGATTGTTTTGGAGAGCTGGCCCATCGTAGATTATTTTAAATTCTTCGGAAATGTTGGGCATATTTTTAGTTTATGTTTTTATTTAAGGTATTGCAAATTTATTTTAGTAAACTTGCAGATGCTTCCCTGCAAGTTTAGCAATTTTTTTAAACAAAAACAAGATGACAAAATGTATCACTTTAGAATTTTCTAACACAGGGGATTACGCTATTCGTCTCCAACGCTTAAATGCTTTAACGTCGGAAGAGTTTAAATCAAACCATTCACCCATTTTTCTTTTTGGTTCAAATCGTCTGTGCCAATATGCTTCTATACCGCTAGGGTCGTCAGTTTTTATTTCATGAATAAGAGTAAAGCTCTCTGGTAACAAAATAGTAATCTCGTGATGACGACGCCCTAGACTATTTGTACGACCAATTTTGTAATATCGCCCAGATTTCGCTAGATATACAGAACCTATAGGCATGACCGCAGAACTATCTTCATCTTGTGACTCTATATTGGTTGTTTTAGCGATTTCAGCATTACACAATTTGACTATATCTTTGTAATTTTTGTCTTCTGCATATTTTAATAATTCGGTGATTAGTTTTTGCTTACTACCAAATCTTTCAAAGGTACTATGTGAAGGGAATTTTGAATTTTCATTTGCTTCTACAATTAAATCGCCTCTTACTGGCAATTTTTTGATTTTTCGCACAAGAGCAATGTACATTTCAAACAAAACGGAAGTATTATAAGCAGGAGTCAATTCATTGGGTCTAAATCCAGCTTCCTTTAAAGCATCGCTAAATCTTGGCCAAAACCTCATCCAATCATATGTCGCTATACCTGTTTTACTCTTAAGTCTTTGAAGGCCAAGAGGAATGCCACCGTTTTCTTTAGCAGTTTTACGGATTTCTTGAAGAATATCTTCTCTGCTTAGCATAAATCTTCATATATTATATCAACTTTTTTATTCCTTGTCTTGACGGGATAAGTCATGTAAATTGCGATATGCTAAAATAATTATATGCGGCGCAGAAGAAAACCATTTTTGTTCCTGTTTTTTGCTCTTTTTTCTCTGGGTTCTCTTATTTACCTTATTTCCTCTTTTCCTCCGGATTATGAATTACGAATCATGAATCATGAATTATGAATTATTTTTGCCTTCTTTTTCCTCCTTTTTTTATCCGCATTTTATCTTTTTTCTTATTTATTATTTTTTCTTATTTATTAAACAATAAGCGCCGAGGATTCTTTATAGGAGTATTTATTACGCTCTATTTTCTTCTTCGTCTTTTTGGCTTGACGCACCTATTTTTTCTTATCCTCCTTCTAACTCTTTTTATAACCACCGAACTCTTTTTTAGCCGACGATGATAGAGGCTTATATTTTCTGAAGTCTTGCTTTGATAATTAACCTTTTCCAGGTAGTACCGGGCGGCGTACAGGTAACAAGGGTCAGATATGAGTTATCGTAAGTTTGGGAAAAAATTGATGTATCGCTTGGATCAACAACCGTAACGCTGAATATTTTATACCGATAGGTAACATTCTCAACGGTTGCAAAAACCTCGTCGCCAACGCTCAGTTTATAAAGAGTGGCAAAAATTGTTTTATAGTTGCCGGGATCAAATAACTGCGGCAGGGTTGAATGTCCATAGACAACTGCATTTCCATTATCCGAAGGTATAGCCGTACCAGGATAGTTCACCAAATACTTATCTAGTTCATATCCGACCGTTGAAACCGTGGCATTTTTTATCTTAAGTTTTGGGATTGAAAGAGCGTATGAAGATACTTTGGGATTTCCTGCCTCTTTGCCAGACGGCGGATTATAACTGGGAAACCAGTTTTGGGCATTGGTGTAATCAACGCCTGTTATGGTATTTGTAGCCTCCGTAATAAGA
>JACPTT010000013.1 GCA_016192645.1 Candidatus Levyibacteriota bacterium
TCAAGAATCCGTGCTTTCTTTTTCTTTTGAGCTTTTTCAGTTTTATTCTTTTTTCCATTAGAACAAATAGTATAGCAAAAATTCTTCTTTTCTCAAAGCAGCAAAAACGATCTAGTTTTATACGCAGTCAAAACGATCTAGTTTTATACGCAGCAAAAACGATCTAGTTTTATGCACTTTTGCCTCTTGACAAAGAGTTATCCACATTATTAAATTCCTTCTGCCTTATGGCTCAAGAACTAAACGCTTTGTGGGCAAAGGTTTTAGGAGAGATTGAAACCGAGGTCTCCAAAGCTATTTTTTTAACCCTTTTTAAAAACACCAGTCTTATCTCTTTCGAAGAAAAGGTGGCTACGGTTGCGGCGCCCTCACCAATGGTAATCGATCTTTTAAACAAGCGCTATCATCTTTTAATTAAAAAAACTCTCTCCAAGCATACCAATCAAAACATCGAGCTTATCTTTACTCCCAAAATCCACCAACCGGCAACCAAAAAACAACCCTTTGATTCTTCAGCTGAAAAGAACGGTCCTCTTTTTATTGAAGAAAAACCAACTCCTCCTGCGGGCCATCTGCCAAGAGTCCGTCCTGATTTTACATTTCAAACCCTAGCTGTCTCCTCAAGTAATCAACTTGCTTATGTTTCCGCCCAAACCGTTGCCAACAATCTTGGCTCTTCCTATAATCCTCTTTTTATTTATGGCCCGGTCGGCGTTGGAAAAACCCATCTGATGCAAGCAGTTGCCAACGCGGTTTATCAAAAACACCCCTCTTACAAAATTATTTATATTACAAGCGAAGAGTTTACAAATGAGGTTGTTGAGGCAATTAAAACAAATGACACCGGTAGGATGAAAAAGAGGTTTCGCTCGGCTTCTCTTCTTCTTATCGACGATGTGCAGTTTATCGCCGGCAAAGACCGAGTCCAGGAAGAACTCTTTCACACCTTTAATATCTTGATTGACGCTGGATCGCAAATTGCTCTTTCTTCCGATCGTCCCCCAAGCGAGATAAAAAAGCTCGAGACGCGTCTTGCTTCGCGCTTTTCCGGCGGACTGACCGTTGATATTGAGCCTCCTGATTTTGAGTTGCGAACCGCCATTCTCCTTATTAAGGCTCGCAAACATGGAATTGACTTGCCCATTGAGGTTGCGAAAACCCTAGCCGAAAACATTGGGGATACAAGAAGCCTGGAGGGGGCACTACTGCGAGTTGTTACCCAAGTAAAAACCGCCGGAGAAGATATTACCATTGAGATGGCAAGGCAAACCCTCAATGTAAAGCAAGAAGAAAACAACCACGCTCACCCTGATGATGTAATTAAAAACGCTTGTTTGTTTTATGGTCTTAAACCAACGCAAATAAAAGGACCGCGAAGAGAAGCTTCTTTAGTTAAAGCGCGCCAAATAATTATGTTTATTCTAAAAAAAGAGCTTGGTTTAAGTTTTACTGAGGTTGGAAACATGCTGGGCGGAAGAGATCATACAACCGTCATGCATGGCGTTGAAAAAATCGAAAGATTATTGTCCACAAAACCACAGCTTGCGACCGAAATAGTGGGGATAACAAAAGGCGTTCGTGGATAAGTATTTTTGGCGCACAACCACTAACCACAACTTATCCTCTTTATTATCAACAGGTTTTCCACATCTTTTTTTCTTTTTTTGGGTTGTTTCTGTCTCTCCTCTTGATTTTTTCCACTTTTCCCACTACACTACTACAACGACAAAAGTAATACTTATAGAATGAAAACGTATATTCTTTCGGAAAACCTTCAAAAAAAACTCCCTTTTCTAACGCGCATTATTTCGCAAAGAAGCCAATTACCTATTCTTCTAAACTTTCTTCTGGAAGTAAAAAACGGAAAAGCAAGAATAAGCGCAACCGATCTTGAAATAGGCGCTCAAATAGAAATACCGGCAAATGTTGAAAAAGAGGGAGAGACAACGGTTCCGGCAAAAATATTTTCCGAGCTGCTTGGCTCTCTGCCGCAGGAAAAAATTAGCCTTTGGCAAGAAGAAAACACCCTTTGGGTCGCCGGGAAAAAGACCAAAACCTCTTTTCAGACAATCCAAGCAAACGAGTTCCCAAAGCTTTATAAAGAAAAAGGAGAAGAAATATTAGAGACGACAGGAGAGCAGTTAAAGCAAATGTTTGGCCCGGTTCTTTTTTCGGCAAGTCTCGATATGGGAAGACCTGCTCTTTCGGGGGTGCTGATTAAAAAAGAAGAGAATAAATCACAGCTGGTGGCAACAGACGGATATAGGCTTTCGCTAAAAAAGACAACGCTGCAAACAAAATTAAAAAAGGAAGAAAAAGAGGAAGTGTTGATTCCGGCAAGAATTCTACGGGAGATTTTGGCGGTGGCGCAGGAAGACAAAACCGTTACCCTGTCCCTTTCAAAAGAAAATAATCAGGTTTTTTTCCTTCAAGAAGACCTTGTTTTGGTGGGAAGAATTATTGAGGCAGAATTCCCTAATTTTGAGAAGATAATTCCCGCAGATTTTTCAACGCAAGCTTTATTTGATCGGGAAGAGATGCAAAAAGCAGTTAAAATCTGCTCTATTTTTGCCCGGGACGCCGCTAACATTGTTCGTCTGTCTCTAAAAAAAGACAAAATTGTTGTTTCGGCAAATGCCCCCTCGGTGGGAGAAAATACGGTTGAAGTGGAGTTAAAGCTCGAAGGAGAAGAGAACGAGATTGCTTTTAACGCAAGGTATCTGTTGGATCTTTTGGGAAACCTTGAGGACGAACGCCTTGTTTTTGAAATGAGCGGCCCCTTAAGCCCCGGGGTATTTAAAATCGAGGGAGACGATTCTTTTCTTCACTTAATAATGCCCATCCGCGTACAGGCAGAACAATAATTTCTTTCCCGTGATAACATAGGACATGTGGGAAGGCCTTTGTCTGAACGGGGAATAACCCGGAGAGAGTTTCTATGGGGAGCATTAATGGTTGCAGCCGGAACCACGCTACCCCCTCTTTTTTCCGCCTGCCAACCGCCCTCAGAAGAAGAGAAGCCTGAGTGGCAAAAACCAAAAGAACAGCAAGATGCTCCCAGAGAAGGAGATGTGGCGGTGAGCGGAGAAGGAGTATTTTTGCTTAGAAATAGAAAGAAGTATCCGGTTCCTGACCTAGGAGTTTATGCCCGCAATACTAAGCTTGAGAAATATGGAAGAAAAATCCTTTATCTTCCGCGCAGCAAGTTCGAGGAATATCCAAGGGGCGAGATTTTTACCGAGCGCAGAATTTTCGATAAAACAACAAACACTTTAAAAACAAACAACTCTTTTGGTCAAGAAATACTTGTGTTTTTCCCGGGTGTTATGACAGACGGAGGAATGCCTTGGGAAACAATAAGGCCGGCAAGCGACACCTTCGTAAGTCTTTTGGTGGGGCTTAAGCAAAAAAAATGGGGACTTGCGGACAGCTTCTTTTTCACCTATGGAAAAGAGAGACTAATCGAATACGAGGCAAAACACACATCTAGATCGCCAGAGGAAAACATGCGGTACGCAATAGATTTTATAGAAACATTAAAAAATGAATTTCCTTTGGCTCAATTTAACATAATATGTCATAGTCTAGGTGGATTGTTTGGTCTCGCCGCGGCCAAAAAGCACTTTGACGCGATTAATAATGTAATTCTTATTAATAGCCCGATTAGGGGCATTGAGGGGACTTTATTTCGTAAGGGATTGGTTAAGGGAGGAAGAGAGCTTTTAAAACCCTATATCGGAGATGAGAAGGTCAGTGATTACCTCTTTAGCATATGGGGAAATAAAGAATATCAGAAAGAACTGGAGGAGTTTGTGTCGTTTTTTACATCAACAGGAAGGCAAATAATAATTGTAGCCGACGAGAGCGACCCGATTGTGCCAGTGGAGTCAGCAACGGTAAAAGGAGCAAAAGAGATCCGATTGGCAAAAACAACAAATGCTGCCATACCGATAAACGAATGGCTGGTTGCCCACGGCAGACCGCTAAGAGATAAAGAAGTAGCAGGGCAAATAGGGGATGAGCTTGGTGAAAACCTCGCCGCCGCGGCATAATGTTGCTACTCATAAAGCCTTTCTGGCTCAGGAGGCCCTTCTTTAATATCTTCGCCGAATGTTTTTATGTACGTCTCGGAATTCATTGGAGAAAAGAGATGTATCTCATGTACCCAATCGCTATAAGCGTTGCCAACAAAAGCAAATCCCCTATTGCTATAAATATACGTTGAGGAAAAAGGTCCATAGAAAAGCGAGCCCTGAATTATTTTTTCAGGCTTACCAAAAGAGCTGGTAAGCTGAGAAATTTTAACGTGTCCTATTTCATTAGGGTTTTCGGGAATGATTATTCTTTCAAAAATCGCACGGTTGTTTTTCATAAGAATTTGATTAGGTCGCGTTGCGAAAAAAGAGACAAAGGAATATTGAGTTTCTCCGGCGAGAAAAGTTTCCTTCTTTTCTAAATTTGGAAGTTTTTCAACCGCGTCCGTTGTTGTTTCTCCAACTATAGTTTTTTGAAGAGGAGAAATGTTGGTAATGCCTTTGCGGGGCGGAAAGACAACTTTAACCGGAGTTGGTGTTGGGAAGGAAGGAGGTAGGGTTACCGTCTCTTTTCGTAATCCCAAAAAGACAAATAAAAGAGCCAAGAGAAAAACAAGAGAGGATAGAATTAAAATTTTTTTCTTCATAGCTTTAGGGATAGGCTCCCAAGACTTTCTTAGCCAAATTATAGTGCAAGGGATAGCCGTTGTTAAGATAGGGATTTAGTTGTCTTCCGGCGCATCTTGCGGTTTGCGCCCAAGCAGTAGGATTAAGATAATAAGTAATCATTTCGGCATAGTCCTCAGATCGAAACTGCCAACTACCACGATTTTGGGGAGGGTAAGTGCAAGCAGTCTGGGCGTAGCGCGTTACTCCTCCTTCGGTCCTCCAGACGCCCGCATGCTCCTGTTCGTAGGCATAAGCCTTGCTGCAGTTTAAGATTATATGGCCAAGCTCATGAATGAGGGCAACATTGAAAAGTTCTTGAGGACCATATTGCGCTAGGCGGATGGTTTTGCATCCTGTCTGCTCAGAATCGCTGCTTGCGGTAATTGTCGTTCCGCGGACAAGCGTTATAAAATTGGTGCGGGAAACATCCCAAAGTTTATCCCACGCCCATTGCAAGTGTTGCTGGTCAAAACCATTCATGGTAATTCCAAACTGACCAGAGATTGCCTGCCTTAAATCCGAGGGGGCCGCGGGAGGCGTTATGGGAGGATTTGGAGGCGAGGTTGGGTGCGGTTGTTGCGGTCCGGCCGCTGGTGTTCCTGGTGTTCCCGGTGCGCCGGTGAAGCCAACAATTAAAAAAGTGGCAAGAAGAATAAAAATAACAACAGCAATTGGCAGCCAGACCGGAAGCAAGCTAGCTGTGGCTCCGGCTAACCGGACTCCGGTAGCAAATGTCCTTATGGATCTTGCGGTGTTTAAGGCGTCAATCGATCGGCTCAAAAAGCCCCGAGATTGATGACGCTTTTGTTCTTCCTGTTCCACACCTTAATAATAACAGAATTATGGACTTGGAAGAACCGTTTGATCTTCAAGGGGTTCTGGCTCGGGTTGGGTAGTCGCTTCTTTTTCCGCTTCCAAGACTGGTTGTTCTTGCGGTGCTTCTTGTAGTTCTGTCTTTTGCCTTTTTAATAGTTCTTCCGGGTTTGAGGTGATAAGTTCGTGTTCAAAAGGTGCGGCAACCGCTTTTATTCCCACATGGCTTTGACCGGCAAAAAATAGTCCTTCGCCAATACCGGTTGAAAGAAGCAGTTGTTTTTCGCCCAGCGATAAATAAAATGTTTTTGCTACTGCATCTATTTCTGCTGTTCCTTGCTTCATAAGGATTTGAATTGAGGAGTTGGATAAAACCGCCTTACCGTAGTCGGTGGTTAAAAAATCCTCAACATCTTGTGTTACGGTCGTAAGTCCCAAGTAATACTTTCTGGCGCGCTTGGCAATGCTATAGACAAAAGAGGCGGAGTCCTCATATTTCATCATGTACCAAACTTCATCTAAAATAAGAAGTCTTTTTTTAAGGGTTTTTCGGACCCTAGTCCAAACAAAATCCAAGATAATATGCATGGCAATAGGACGGAGTTCTTCCTCAAGTCCTTTGATGCTAAAAACAGTCAGTTCGTTGGAAATGTCAAAATTGGATTGCTGATTAAATATGCCCGAAAGACTGCCCTTAATAAATCTTTCAAGCGAAAGAGCCAATTCTTGGGCGTTTTTATCTTTCATGGAAAGTAGGGTTTGGTAAAGATCTTCCATTAGCGGCGGTTCTTTTTTCTGCGTGGCAGGGTCGGGTGTTATGCCTTTCTTTTGGTATGTCTCAACTAAGGCGCGATCCAAAATTGCATCGTGAGATGGGTCAAGTCTCCCCAAAACTATCTTAAGAAGTCCTCGCAGAGAGGCAACATATTCTCCGTCCAAGGCATGACATAGAGCTTCGTACTCTCCTTCCGGGTCAACGATAATTACTTCTGTTCCAAACATGAGCTGGCGCATGACCTCAAGTTTAATAAGATATGATTTTCCTGAGCCTGATTTTCCTAAGACCACCTCGTTTGCATTCTCAAGGGAAAAGCGGTCAAAGATAATAAGCGAGCCGTTTTGCTGATTTATCCCATATAAAACGCCCTTGTCTTGGGTTAGGGTTGAAGAGGTAAAGGGAAAGGTTGAAGCAAGAGAGGTTGTATCCATATTGCGGGTAATATAGAGTTTGTCCTGGGCAAGGGGAAGGGTGGTTTTAAAACCTTCTTCCATTTGCAAAGTTGCCGGTTTTGATAAAAGCAGAAGCGAAGATAAGGTTGTAGTGAGCCTTTTGGTTGTTTCGTTGAGTTCCGAAAGTGTCGGAGCGGCAAGGGTTATGTAAAGGCCAAATTGAAAAAAACGCTCAACCCCTTTTGCCAGCTCTTCCTGAAGCGCTAAGGCGTCTTCAAGACCGGCTTTTACCTTTGGATCAATATCAACGCCCTGCTCGATTTGAGAAGAGATGGTTGCTTCCATCTCGGCAATTTTTCGCCGAAGACTCTCTAAAATATCGGAAGAGAAGGCAGGATAAATAAACATCGAGATATCCAGCTCGTGATCAAAATCAATAAGTGAGGCGAGCCAATTAGGAGAAACAAAACGAGGATATCCTACAACAAAAAGGGTTTGATAAAAAGTATCGCCAACTCTTATTGAACGAAAGTCAACCTCAACGGATGAAGGAGCAAGCACATCGGCCAAAGAATTCATCCCTTTTTCAATAAGAGAAAGCGCCGAGTTTGGCGGCGACACAACGGCTTGCTTTTTGTTTTTTTTAAGACCAAAGATTTTCATATTGTTTTTAGAGTGCTTACAACCGGCGCTTTTATATCGGCTTCGTTTCTGATCTCCTGTTCTGCGCCGGCGTTGAAGACGGCGTAAAAAAGGTTTATGAGCTCTTCTTTTTGCAAGGTTTTTGCGCGAAGATTTAATCTTGCAAGCTGGGCATAAAGAGAATTTGCTTTTGTATGTAGCGTTTCTTTGGCTAAGGCAATAAAATCCTGTTTTGCAAAAGCGAGCGCGCCGGCTTCAAGATAGGAATAAGAGATAGCAATGTAAAATTTTTTATCTAAAACCGTACTTGTTTTTACCAATTCCGAAACATAGTCTTTATATTGCTTCATATAGTTTTTTTTCTTTGTCTCGGCATTTTGTTTTTGAATCTCCGTTTCCAGGAGCTTGACATACGATGAAATATCAACCCTTTTATTTTTAACAAGAATTTGAATAGGAAAAGACAGCGAGTTAAGAAGAGAGGCATAGGAGAAAATTTTTGCATCCTGTTCTTCTTTCGAAAGAAGGGTAAAGTTGGCTGTTTGCACTTCAATAACAAGGCAGGCATTTCCTCCCGAAAGAATTACCACGTCGTCTTGGATATTTTGTATTTCGATAAATTTTTGGGTCGCAGTTTTTGTCATGAAAAAAGACTTTTTCTTAATTCTTCTCGCGCATCGCTTGATCTTATCTCAAGCGGCATAAGCACTCCTCCGTTTGCCGCAAGCTCAATTGCGTCAAATTTATGTTCACCTTTTAGATCCTCAAAGATAATGGTGTAGACTCCATTAAGAAGCGGTGTTGACGAAGCAAACTGCCCTAAACCGTTAGTTTTAAAAGCTCGTGCAGGATTACCTTCTTTATCTTTTATCTCAACTAAGATATTTGGTAAAACATTTCCTCGCGGATCTTTGACAACGCCGGTTATTAAATTGGGAACATCATCGGGGACAATCGGCACACCAACTTTTGTGCCCATCTCCTTTGGTATTTTTCTAGCACTAGCAGTTGTCTCTCCTTTTGCGGTTGTTGGCGTATAGAGCGGTTGTTTATGGGAATTAAGCTTTTTTTGAAGAGAGAGAATTTGCTGTTCAAGCTGCTGACGTTGTGTCAAAACCTCGTTTAATTGTTTTTCAAGCGCAAGAACCCTCTCGTGGGCAGAAGAAGAAATGGCGGGTGTTTGTTGTTCTTCTTCCTGCGTTTTTGCCTGTTCCAACTGCTGTTTTATAAGAAGCGCTTCTTTTTCAAGCATCGCTTTTCTTTTAATCTCGTCTTCGGAAGTTTTCTCTTCTGGCTGTTCTTCTTCAACTGTAATAATTTTAGCAGATGTGCCTGGGGGTTGTGGTTTCGAAGCGACCGGATGGGGAAAAAGAGAAAAGATAGAGTCAAAAAAAACCTCTTCTTTCTGATCGAGTTTATTTTTTGATTTGGGAACTGTTTTTAAAAATGCTTGCAATTTCTCTTTAGGCAAAGGCATAACGCCTTTTGACGTTTGTTGGAGTGAAACATGGGCAAGGGGAGGAATAAGCTGGCCGCCCGTTTTTTGATAGATATATTGATTTGGCGTAAAAAGGGCTTTTATAAAGTAAGAAAAGAGAAGATCCATCGGCCGGCCTTCAATTGGGATAAAAGCCAAAGAAAAGCCAAGTAAAAAGAAGAAAAGCACCAAGGGAAATTTTATCAGAGCAAAAAATGGAAGAGAAAGGAAAATCCAAGCCATAATTGAGCCGCAGGCTAAATAGGCAAACTGCTTAACCGTCATACTGCCAATCAGCTTAAACTGAAATCCGGTTACATCCTGAGGAATCGGGTGTCCTTCCATATTAACTCATTGCTAAATTGCTACATTGTTTCATTGTTATTCCTTCAATTTGATATTGGTAAACTTTATCAGTTGATTTATTTCCTTGGGTAATTCCTGCAGTTCCCGAAATATATTTTTGTATTGTTCGCGAGTAAGTAATTTTCTAATTCTTCCCTTCTCGTTCCAGTCGAGGCCTTCTTTAGCCGAACCAGAACTATAGTAATAAAATTTAACTTTGTCTTTTTTACCATATCTTCCAAACCCCTCTGCGATATTGGCAGAAATTGAATCGATCGCTGTTGCAAACTGCATGCCGACAGTATTTTTAGTGAAATAATCCCATTTAACGACTATATCCCAAACATAATTAGATAATGCAAATGCCCTTTTATAACAATTGACATCATTTAACTGCAAATACTTCTTTACCATGCATTAACAATTGAACAATAGAACAATTTGAGCAATTTGGTTATGCTTAGCATAACCCGTGAAAATTGTGTTTGCAAGATTATCAAACTAGGTCAGTCTTGATTTAATCAGAATCAGCCGGGGCGTGAAAAATTGGGGTTGACAAGTCAGTACATTGTCAGTACAATCAAGCTATGATAACCCAAAAACTCTACAAGAATGGCAACTCTGTTGCTATGACAATTCCAAAAGAGTATTTAAAACAACTTGATCTTCGAGATGGTTCTTTGGTTTTTATAGAAAAAGAGGGAGAAGAGCTGGTTGTCGTTCCTAAAAGAAAAGTTGCTGTCGGAAATGTTACTCCATCGTTTGCAAAGATGGTTGATGAATTTGTCCGTGACCATGAAGATGTGTTGCGAGAGCTTGCAAAGCGGTGAGTAAAATAAAGTTTCTCACGGTTCCACAGGTTTTATTTATTCACGACCAAATGGTTAAACGCTTCGGCGGATCATTGGGGATTCGAGATGTTGGCCTTGTCGAATCAGCGGTCGCCAGACCACAAGTTACATTTGACGGGAAACATCTCTACATATCAACTTTTGATAAAGCTGCGGCATTGCTGCAATCTCTTCTAAAGAATCACCCCTTTATAGATGGCAATAAAAGAACTGCATTAACCTCTGTTGGTTTGTTTCTTAAGATGAACGGATACAAACTTGTCAACGCAGGCGAGGAAGAGATTGAGTTTGGAATAAGAGTTGATAATCAACGTTTATCGATTGGGGAAATTGCGCGGTGGTTAAAGGAACATACCAAGCGGAAGAGGAAGTAGGAGAGGCGGATTTTGGTCAAAAGGTTGAATTTACTAGTCAGCCGGGGCGTGAAAAATTAAAGGGCATTGAGGACAATGATAGTCATGTCACCATTTTTGTTTTTGTTCCTGCTTTTTTTGCTCTCCAATCTGGATCTGCGGCCTCGTCTTCGGAGTAGCCTGGTTTATCGTTGTAATTTAAAGTTCTCCATTCCTTGCCGCTTGCGTCAACAAACGAGTTTGTTCCTGGTCGGCGGGGTGCATTTTCGGGAAGTCCTCCAAATTTTGCAACCCGGTGTTGTTCGACCTCTTGCCACCAGGGGTCTGTGGCAATACCAGCTAAAATCTCTTTGACCTCATCGAGAGCATCGCCGTAGATGACAATTCTTCCGTCGGTGGGTTTAAGTTCTGGATAAGAGCCAATAAGATTATCGATACGGGTTCCTGTTTTGGAAACTTCTTTGTCAGATGCAAGAAGCCATTTAAAATCTGTTCGTTTTCCCTCTTTTTGTCTTTTTTCTGCTAGCTTTCTAAGCCCTATTAAGACAAGGTCCATATTTTCTGGTTCTACCATTAGATACCCGCGAAAACAGTTATCACCATTTTTTATTCGTTTAGGGCCGTAAATTACTTCCTGCCATAACATATGAGGAAGCGTTGTATAAGGGTTTGACACAAAAGCCACATTTTTATCAAATAGTTTGTCAAACTCACTCCGTTTTTCTCGTAAACGTTCCTTTAAACGTTTTTGCTCTTCTTCTGTTTCCCCCTCTGTTGTTATTGTTTTTTCAAGGGTTTCGGCGGGTGAGGCAGAAGTAGGAGCTGTAGTTTGGGATATTTCTGAAACCTCTTTATTGTATGCATTAAGAAGATCTCTCAACAGCTCATTTGCTGTTTGATAGCGCTGCGCAGGATCTGGTTGAATGCCGCGTCGAAGGATTGCCCGTATTGATACAGGAACTGAGTCTGGTATTTCAAATTGCCCGGCCAAGTGTGCCTGTTTAAGCGTTTCTGTTCGTTGTTCGCCTATTTCTCCGCTTTTGTAATGATATGGATACTTACCTGTTATAAGTTTATACAAGAGAATGCTTGCTTCATAAGTATCTGCATCTTCAGTTATCGTTGGATTTTCTTCAAAAAGCTCTGGAGGAGTGATCCAGCGGAATCCGCCAACAAACCCCCTTTTGTATTCATTTCTTGGCCCACTTTGTATGCTCGCGGCATTAAAGTCAACAATACGCACTCCACCATCGTCAAGCAAGATATTAGTGGGAGATAAATCCAGATGAACAATACCAATCCTATGCAAGTCTCTTAGTGTTTCAGCAATTTTAATAGTTACAGCTAGGGCATCCTCTGTTCTTAGTTTTCTCTCAGATCCTAGGTAGAGATCAAGATCTATTCTTGCCAGAGAATATACCTTAATTGTTTCATCATTCGTATCGATCTTATCTCTATAAACGCCCAGAGTCCGGTTATTTGTTTCATTCTTTATAATATCTTCAAGGTCCAGAACCCCTTCAGGATAGTTATTCGCCTTAGCAATAAACTGTTGTTCCTCTTTCCTTACCCGTTTAAAAGCAAGCACTTCTCCAGTTTCCTTATCGTATCCAGCTACGATATCTCCCATCTGACCAGATCCTAGTGTATTTGCACTTGTTTTAAGCTCTTCTAATGTATAGGCAGGAGCTGGTAAGGAAGGCAAACTTACTGCTGTTTTTTCATTAAACTCTTCTAGTCCTGCAATAACTTCGTTATCCAAGTTTCCTACATCGGCTAATAGCTCTGTTTCTTTTCCAGTAATTCCGGCATAAAATTCATCCTGAAGCCTCTTTAGTTCTCTTCGTGACTCTGCGGTCCCCTTACCAGCCTTGATATCTCGTAACAGGGCTCCTATTTTTTTATAGTGTTTAAGTCCTCGAACCAAAACATCCATATTAGTTATTGCAACCTGATCGTCCTTAAGTTCATATTTAACTCCCAAGTAACGTAATGCCTGTCTATAATATGCAGCACCTTTTCCTAACGATTCTCCTTCTTCATATACGTCAAGGGTTCTATTAATGATTTCTTCCAATCCTGATTTAAGACGCGCAAGATGTTGAGGATTGTTATAATCAATATCTTCACCAACCCCTTGCTGAAACTTTCGTATCTCATCGTCAAATACACTAAAACCTCTATTCCATTGTTCTACTGGAGAAAGACTTTTGCTTAAAGCATTTATTGCCCGTCTTGCAGAGGTGTATAGTCGAGAGGTTCTTGCGCCGGCATAACCAATACTGCTGTGGTTTCTTCTCCCTTGAATTATTGCTTGTCCAAGCGCAATATCTTCGCCTCCAGGAATGTTATCAAGATATCCTCCAACAGCGCTATAAGCACTTCCTCTAAAAGCAAAATTTGCTCCGCTTGAGGGCATGCGACCAGTTCTAAAACGCCCAATAGTATTTAAGTACTGAAAAAGACGCGTGCCAACATGAATTAATGGATATTTAACATATGCTTCTGGATCCCAATCAAGCTGACCAAGCAACCCATCAACTTCTTTATTCTGCTCAAAGCGTTTTAAAAAATTACTAATATAAGTTGGCGCCACACCCTTTTGGTCTGCGTCATTGCTAATTAAGATAAGATCTCCTACTTTTTCTCCTCTCTGGAGGTGCCTATAAAGCGCCACATCACTTAGGTACTTTCGAATGGTTCCAATATTCGCTTGCTCAAGTGGGAGAATTTTTGTTATGACGCGAACTGGCAAATCAGGGTAATCTTTCTTAAATCTTTCGACTTCTAAAAGAGTCTTATCAGGCTTAATAGGATTGCCTTGTCTATCCTTTTCAGGATAATTAAGAAAAAGTAAGATTTCAAACTCATCGGTCGGCGCATCTTGATATGCATACGTTTTTAACGTATTATAAATATTTTCACCTTCTTGGTGAGCAGCAACAGGGATAGCAACTATTGCTTTCAAATTTGGCGATGGTGGTTGATTAATCTGTTTTGCCAATGATTTAATTTCCTCTACATATTCAGGCTTTTGTCTAGTAAAATAGTCTTGTGCCTCCTTATATTGGTCAAGGATTGCCTTGGGGTTATTTTTAAGAGCTGGTGAACGTCTTTGTTCAAAAAGTTTTTTTTGCTCTTCACTTAATCTTTCATTATAAATGTATGAAACTATAGGAGAAACGAGGGGTTCAAGGGGATGGCGGGGAGCAAAGGGGATGGGGATAATGGGCGGGGCCTCAAATTCAGGCGGAGGAATAATTTGATGAGTTGGGACAAGCTCGGTTTGGTCAAGCCTTTGCAAAAGTTCAACATTGGCAATAAAACTTGGTGGTGCTTCAACCTGTACCTCTCCTTTGCCAAAGATTGTGGCAAAAGCCTGAAGCACTTTTCCTTCTTTTCGGTCTGCCATTGTTCCGGCCTCAATTGTCCCCATTTTACCGTCTAGTCCAAGCCTGAATACCTCGCGACGATTATAAACTTCCGTAGCGATGTCTCCATCTGGAAGAGGTTTTAAGGCGTCTTGATCCAGAACCATTTTTGAAAACTGGCCAAGAGGGATCTTTTTCCCGTCAACTTCAACAAAATGCGTGGGGTCAGTATCGTTAGGATCGAGACGCAACTTTCCATCCCATACACCGTCTGCGCCTTCTGGTACCCAGACGGGTTTTCCTTCGTGCCCGGGGAGGCTAAAGGCAAACCCTGCCTGCTTATTGCGGATGACTTCTACAACATCGATTGGGTTAGGGCTTAAGCCCGTCTGTACTCCTTGTTTCATTGTGCTCATATCCAAGGTTACGGCAGTGCCATCTTTAAGGGTATGGAGGCGAAGTTCGTTTTCTTGAGAACCGGGAAGGTTATAGGCATACCATTCGCGATGATGGATTTTTCTTCCAAGGTTATCCCATTCTGCCACTGCCTGTTCGCTGGTACGGGGAAACCAAGCGGTATCTGGTTCGCTACTGACCTTTAAGATAGGATCCATAGATGTTTTATGGTCGTAAGTAATTTTACCGGAGGCATCAAATTGTGCATCGTTGACAAGAATCCTAGCGGGGTGTCCTTGGATTCGTAAATCCCATTTTGTTTTATCGGTTGGATCTGGTACCCATTCGGTGCCTTTGGGAATTACGGTTTTATGGCCACTTACTTCTTGAAAAGCTGGTCCGTCTTTTGGATCAAGAAGGGTGATTGTTTCTACTCTGTCAGGACCCTGATAAATTTTAAATTCAGCTTTTTGGAGAGGATCGCGAATTTGATCGGGAAGATCACCGGCTGTATACAGGTTTCCCTCGGCATCAATTGTGGTGGTGGGAGCATTGGGAAGAGGAGAGCCGGCTCTATCAAAGAACGAGACGGAGTGATTTGTTTTGTCAACGGCAAGTCTTAAGTCATTAACATCTACGCTCCCGCCGCTTTGATGGAGATTTCTAAAGGTTTCAACCGTTGGACCCGAAGGTACTCCCGGCACCTCAGCCCCAATTCCACGCAGAGTTCTTTCAACTGCTGTTTCGCCTTTTTGGAATAGACCGCCGATAACCGGGATGCTTGCTGCTTCGGGGAAGTGTCTGGCAACTTGTGCCAGTGCTTCTTGACCAACGATTCCTCCCGCAAGTCCTGCCGCTCCGCCAAAAGCGCCTGCGCCCAAGGCATTTCTTAATCGATAATGGGCAAATGATCGATCTTGCTGTTCTCGGTTTTGGGTAAACTTGCTGTTCCATTCTCCGGTAAAGTTTGTTTCAAGTTGTGAAATTTCAGCATCGGATATTCCTGCGGTTTTTAAAGCTTGGCGAGCTTCACCAACTGCCTTTGTAAGTGCTAATCGTCCTTGCTCAACCTGGTACTGGCCCGCAAAAGTAACAAGATCAACTTTTTCGCGAGAGGAAAAATCAAGACGGGCTTTTATCTCGGCAATCCTTCGAATCACATTCGCTCGATTCGTAACTTGCCCATCCGAGAGATCTGTGCTTGAGAGTTCCGCAAGACTTTTTCTTGTTGTTCCGGTGAGCAACTCTTGTCCTCCACCATTAATAAGTTCACCGACAGAAGCAGTGTTATAAGAATATCTTTCTAAGGCTTCTCGCCGAGGAGCACCTTGTTGGGGAACATGCATATTATACGTCCGTTCGACCTGATGGGAAGCTCGATCAACCTTTAAATCATAATTTCGGCGAGCCGCTGCAAAAGCCGCGCCAGCGAGTATGCCAACTCCCGGGGCAGCAAACGGAGCAACGGTTCGAGCAATTCCGCCCGGGGCACGAAGCGCAAGAAATGTGGTAGCAGAAGCAATGGCACCAATAGTGGCTGGGTTAAGGATGGCCCCTCTTATTCTGCCTTGCTGCGCCCATCGAACGGCTCGGTCGGACCACCTGTTGAAGCTTGCTTGTGTTTCTGCCGCCCAGCTGGCATTAGCAATTCGTATTTTAGCAACTTCACCTAACTGCTCAATAGCGTATTTATGGGAGTCAATATCCTTTTTTACAAGATTTCCCATTTCCAAAAGATCAGTGGCAAAGTACTCGGCAAGTCTTCCGTATAAGGAGACATCTCTTCCAAATACAGCTTGAACTTGAGGGTCGTTTTGGTGAGATTGAACAAACTCCCGAAGTTTTTGCTGAACCTGGGCTTCGGTTGTGGTTTGACCATCAATAATTGGACGAAGAATCTCACTTAGGATTGCGTTTTTTAATTCTCCCTGAACTTCTACTATTTGTTGTCCTTCAAGTTGTTCGCCTGTTTTTATATCTTCAATTTTTGCTTTTCTTGCGGCTTGCTGTTCGGCGGCTCCGTGAGTAGCCGCTATAGCGGCGTTTCTAATAACATCCATTGCTAAATAGGAGTTATTATTTGAAAGCATGGCCTGGCGGGCGCGCTCTGTGTAGAGTTGGCGGTAATAGTCCTCTGCCAGGCGAAGGCCTATTTTTCGTGGCCAGTTAAGAGGATTCCAACCGCTGCCCCTTCGCATTTCTTCTCGGAGCTGTTGCTCGGCAAGTTCGCGTGCCCGTTTTTCAATATCAATTGTTTGATTGACAATTGTGAAATCTCTTACGACTTGCTCAAGGGTTGCTGGTTGAGGTTCTACTGCTGCGAGATTAGCTTCGGATTGAGGTGCTTCTGGTTCAGCCGCAGGAGCAGGAACTTCGCCGGTCGCGGCAGGTTCGGCAGCCGGTTCGGGAGCTGGTGCGGCAGTAGGCCTAGGAGGAGCAACTCCTGGTCTAGCTTCTTCCGTTGGTTGTTCTTCGGGTTCAGGAGCAGGAGGTTTTGCCTTTTGCGGCGGGAGAGTTAGTTCAAGGCGTGCCATTAAGGTTTTTTCTCCTTTTAACCAGTTGTCAAAATCACTTCCGGTTGCCCGAATATCTTTTGAGACAAAATATGCCTCTTGCCGAACTCTTCCTAAAAGCCGTGCCGGTTCCATGCGGTGGGGAAGACGGGTGAAGGGTTGGCTATTTCTATAAAGAACATGAGCAAGACGGATTAGTTCTTTTTTATCTGATGAGTCAGGAGCAAGCCCTTCTGCCTTTTTGCGTAGAAACTCTAAAAGTTCTTCTATTGGAATTCCCTCTTCCTGCGTAAATGTTTTGCCGGTTTCAAGATTTGCAAAGCTATTGGTAAATGTATCTTTTCCCTGATCAATTGTTTTTTCTTTTGCCGCTTTTATTCCTTGCTTTGCCCAAATCTCTTCTTGAGAGAGCTGGTCTTCTGGGGTTTGCTCCAGCAGAGAAAAAGCCGAATTAAAAGCATTCACAACCGTTTCTCGATCATCGCGGCGAAACTCATGAGCTGGAGTTCCAGCGCTCTCTTCTTGGTTTCGCTTAACAACTTTATCTGCTAGCGCGGCTCTTAATTCTTCCCTTTGTCGATTTCGAATAGTTTGAGCGCGTATAATAGTATCGGCAGAGCTGCCCGGAGGAGCATTTTTATGGACAGTTTTTCCAGCAGAAGGCGCAACCCCTGCTGCTTCTTGTGATTCGCTCATAATTAACTTTGTTGCGGTTCTGTTTGTTTAGCCGGTTCTTGTGCAGGGGCGTTTCGGGCAACCGCAACATTGCCTAAATACAAATCCCTAAATTCCGCAAAAGCCTTTGTAAACACCTCCTGCGAATTTGGAATTTTATCTTTAAGATATGCCTCTATTTCTTCCCTTGATTTTTTTTCTTCATTGAGTTTTATAAACTCATCCAGATGCTCAGGCGGCATTACTTCAATAATTTTTGAAGTTAAGAAATGGTCAAGCCGAGAATAGAGCTCTTTAATCATTTCTTCCCGCATTGTCTCATCGAGAGTTGTCATTCCGGCATCTGTAAGTAAGCTTTCCAAAAACCCTCTTACTTCCTGCGGAATTTGCAATGGTTGATTTTGTGTATTATCCAAAGTCATTCACCCCCTTTAGAAACAGTTTCCCGACTTAATCGGGATTACTCTTTATTTCAGTGTTTCACAAAAGCAATGAAGTTGTCAATAATGCAAGGGTTGTCTATAATTATTGAAGAGATGATTTTTATTGGACTTTTTTTACTTGAGCTGGTAATTTTGTTTTTTTTCTCCTGGCTTGTAACTTCCTCGCTTTCACAGTTCTTCCTTCGTCTAACCCGAAGCCAAAACACAACTATTCAGCTTCTTTCTTTGCTTTTTCTACCCGGTGTTATTATCCACGAACTGGCGCATCTTTTGGTTGCCGGACTTCTTTTTGTGCCGGTTGGGGAGATTGAGTTTTTCCCGCAAATAAAAGATCCGCCAGCTGGCGGAGGAGTAAAGCTTGGAAGTGTGGCAATTGGCAAGACCGACCCTCTCCGCCGAGCCATAATCGGTGTTGCTCCGGTTTTTGCCGGTTTGGCAATAATGCTTGGATCGCTATTCTATTTAAGTTCTGCCCAATTTGCGTTTATTCCTTTTCCCTGGAACATAATTTTTCTAGTTTATGTTCTTTTTACAATTGGAAACACCATGTTTTCAAGCAGAAAAGATGTCGAAGGACTGCTTGAAGCTTTAATTGTCGGCGCAATTATCCTTTTCGGACTTTACTTTATCGGCTTTAGCCTACCGCAAGGTTTTGTAAACTATTTTTCCTCAAAGGAATTTATTGAGCTTATCAAAACGGCAGATTTATTCATGCTGGCGCCTCTTGGAACCGATATTTTTATTTATGGAGTAGCCAGAATGCTTATAAAAAGGTAAAGTGGATTATTTACAGTTGGAAAAGCCAAAGAATTTAATACAGGGGATAGCGAGAATGTCGGAGATCAGATTTATGACGGCAAAGGAAAAAAGAATAATCAAAAGTCCCAAGATAGCATAGGTTAGGGTATGGCGCGCTCCTTCTACCTGCTTTGGGTCTCCATGAGAAAGAGTAAGTTTTATTCCCGAAAAAATAATAAAAAAAAGAGCAACTACGCCTGAAAAAAGCAAGGCGCCATTGACGATATTTTGAAAAACTGCGGGAATGCATTTAAGGGTTGCAACTTTGTCTTCCTTGACGATCTCTATACATCCAGCGATACTCTCCCATTCCATAAAATAAGCCTAGCAAAGAGAGAAGGTAAAAACAAGGGAGAAAAACTGGTTATCGGATTGTTGGTACGGTGATGCCTTCAAAACCTGTTCCGGTGAAGAATTTCACTAGGAAGTTCAAAATAAAATAAGACAAGAAAACAATTACCAAGCCCAAAAGAGCAGAAATAACATGGTTTCTTGCCTCCTCAACCGCTGATTTATCGCCGCCCGAAATCATCCATTTTACTCCGCCATAAATAAGATAAACAAGGGCTATAAGAATCGCAATGAAAAAAGCAAAGTTAATAATCCTACCTACGGTGTCTCCAAAAGTGCCTTTTGTTATTACGCAAATCGCATTAAATGGACCTGCTGGACATGTTGCAACTTGGGCAAAAACGGGAGTTGTAGCAAGAAAAGAAGATAGCGATCCGCCAATAAAGCCTGCGATTTTTCTCATTAAACTTATCATAAGCAGGTTTTTTTCGTTTGTCAAGAGGCAACCGTGTTTTTGAACCGGTTGCCTCGCAGACCCTCCAAAAAACGTTAGCCAGAGCCGTGTATGAATAACACTAAAAAGGCGAATGCTGAGACTGGGTGGGTCAAGCCCCGAAAAAAATGAAGCGCCGCTTGCAGGCGTCAACTTAAACTTTTTACCTCGTCGGTAAACCACTTTTTTGTCTTGGCCCAATCTAAAGAGACAATCATATCTGGTTCTTCATCTTTATCTGCGTCATCAAAAAAAACCAGAGCTTTTTTAATCATGATTTCTCTTTCCTCTAAATTATCGTATTTTTTTTGATAAAATGCCAAAAGTTTCTTAAGAGTAAATTTTTGGGCTAAAAAGTAGATATCGATTAGATCTCTTTTTGTTCCTCGACCAATGATAGTATCCAACTTAATTGCCGCAAGGTCTGGTAGTGAGGCTACTGGGACTTGATTATAGAATTTTGGTGAAGCAATTTTTTTATATCCGTAGGAAAATAAAGAAATTTTTACTTTACCAACATACCCAATTAAAGTCTGCCAGTCTCTTTTTAAGAGCTTAAAACCGAAATCTTTTTTGAGCTTTTCTGCCCACTGGGTCTCCACAAATTCGGTTGGTGTAAAGAAATCTAGATCAGCAGAGCGCCGATGTCCTAGGTGAAGAGCAACGGCAGTTCCTCCAGCCAGGAAAAAACCCCGGGGCAGACTTTGTGAATTTATCTGGGAGAGAAGTTTCCTTGTTTGAGGCAGCAAGATTTCTTGATGCATTAGCTTTTAAAAAGGATTTGCCAATAATTTACTGATTTTTTCGATAGCCCTTTCTTTTTAGCAACCTCTTTAATTTTTTGATTCCCAAAAACCCTTTTTAACCAGATTAAGGCTTTTTTATCGCCTAATTCTAGTATGCGTTTAATGTAATATTCGGGATGAGATTTTGGACGGGCTTTTTTGAGATCAATATCCCAGAAATATTGCTTAAGAGACGATTGAAGAGGCATATCGCGTTATTATACCATGAATTGTTAGAACTTACTTTACTCCGATAGGAACGTCAAAAAATCCGCCAATAAGGTTAATTAAGGCAAAGGAAAGAAAGGTAATAACAAGACCAATAATGGCAAAAACCAGGGTTTTTTTTGCTAAATCTACTTCTTGTTTACTTCCGCCCGAGGTCATCCACTTGATTCCGCCCCAGATAAGCATAAAAAGAGCTATGAGGATAGCGGCAAAAAGGAAAAGCTGAATGCCTAATATAATTATATTGCCGCCATAAATATCAACGGGAATTTTGTTTATTTCTTCGGGTCCCGTGATATTTGTGTAGCCTGGTACTGATAAAGCAACTTCTTTCATAACAGCGTTTAGTCTAAAATATCAGTTAAAAGTTCAAAATGCAAATTTCAAAACTACAATTCAAAATTCAAAGTTTATTTTTTCCTTTGAGAGTTGCAATGCTCGATCCTAGAATTTTTACTAACTCGCTAGTCTCCTTTAATAGTTCCTCTATGGAGGAAATTAGTTTTGGATTCAAATCTTTTGCAAGCGCTAGCCAAAATCTCGTTTCATTCCCACTCTTGAGCGCGTGGGTTAGAAAGTTTATAAAGTCTTTCTTGGAGCTAGCTGCTTGAGCCTCAATAATATTAGCGCCAATGCTGGTGGCAGCTCGCAAAAGTTGACCCGCTATAACTCGCGCAGATTGTTTATTCGGAAAGTCATCTACAAGAGCAACTACTCTTCTTGCTAAACTAAAAGCCCTTCGTATAAGTTGTTTCTTAAATTCTTGATTATCTTTCATGACTTTTAACCGATAACTGCAATTTTTAACTTTTCAGTTTGAACTTTTAATTATTTCCCGAATCCGGGGATTTTTAATATATCAACTCCAATCACCTGCAGTATTGCCAGCGAGAAAATAATAAACAAAAGGCCAACAATTGCCGCAGTTAGGGTTTCTTTTGCTTCCTGAGCTTTTTCCGGATTGCCCTGGGAGAACATCAATTTATAGCCGGAGAGAATAATAAGAAGAAGTGCAATGCCTCCGGAGAGGCTCAGGATAATGCCAAAGAGCTGTTTTACAAAACCCTGCGGACTTGAAGCATCAATATCTCCAATTGCTGTTGTGCAGATATTATTTTTACACGGGCCAGGCGGGGGGATGGGGGTGGGAGTTGCGGTTGGAAGGGGTGAAGGTTGTAGAGGTTGAACTAGATCAACTGCTCCAGCATCGTCCGAAACATCTACTTCAAGTGTTTCGC
>JACPTT010000014.1 GCA_016192645.1 Candidatus Levyibacteriota bacterium
TTCGGGCCCGAAGTTTTCCCTGCGAGTTCCACAATAAACTACAAACAAACTAACCGTGAATTGATCAAAGAGGAACCGTTTTACGAAGAAAATCCAAGAACCCCAAAGGGGTTTACAGATGCTGCTTGATTTGGTTTCGACATAAAACGATTCGCTATCATATATCTCCCTAAAGTAAGCTCGGAGATAATGGTACGGATTATAGTACCACAGCAAATTCAGCCTGTCAACCCGCAAAACAATTGGCATGAACTCACACTTCTGCTATGAAGTTAAGAGCAAGCGGCATTGTTGAAGAGGGTTAAGGTTTTGCAGTTGCCAGGTATCAAAGAGTGAAGTAAGGATTGCTTTTGTCTCTGAGCCTTTTGGTGTTTTTGTTCCTCCTGATATTTTTCTGGCTACAACCGTATGCCTGATTATCCTTTCTGCCTGATTGTTATCTGATTTGACGTTTGGAAACCTGATAAACACAAATAACTCCGGAAGAAAGGTTATTGCCCTGGCTGAAAGCGTTGACATAGGAGCATCTTTTTTTACATAGGGTATACAGAGTATCCTTAGTCTTTGTTCAAATTCTTTTTGTTTTTGTAATCTCGCCTCTGTTTGCAGTCCTATGGGTAGATTTGGATCTGGTCCGCTGTATGCTTTTGCTTCTTCATAGATTTGTTTAACCTTTTTTACCCACATGTTCAGCGGTGGGTGTTTTTTGTAGTTTTCTTTTAGTTCATGGATGTCACGAAGGAAATGCACCCAACATCTCTGATGAAATCCTGTATAGGTGTTGTATGCAGCATAGAAATCTGTAGTGAGTACGCCATTGAATTTCTCGGAATCGGTTCCGACTATTTCCTCAACTACTGTTTTACCTCTGCTTTTTCGATACATAAGATAGTGGATGTTTTCTGTTGAAAAACTCCAGAAATAGCCATTTACCCCATTCTGTCTTCCTCCCGTTTCATCCGCATGCACAACATGTGACCCCCTGATTTGTTTAAGAAGATTATCGTATTGTGGTTTAGCTTTTTTAGCTACTGTATCCAAAATCTTTACAATTTCTCCTTCTGAAAGAGATAATCCATGGAACATTTTTACATATACCTTGATCATTCCCAATGGCAGTCTTAGCCTGTCCCGCATTGTTGTAATTGATGCTGCCAAATTTACTCCAATCCGCTTTTTACCTAAAACAGAATCTGAAAGATCAACAATTGGAACTATTTGTTTATGACACTTTAAGCACCAACGCCTACACACAACGTGCTCTGTTACTGTATATGGAGTAACGGGAATATCAATTACCTGACGTGTATATGCAACTGTTGGTTTTCCCAAGAGAGCAGTACCGCAATTGGAACAATTCTGGGCAGTGTGGAATATCTGTTCTGTTGGAGTTTCTTTCTTACGGACATACGCAGTACCGCGCTTCTTGCGTCTAGTTTTCTTCTTCGGTTTTTTATTGGCCTTAACAAATGAAGGAGCTTTTATATGAGGATGATTGTTATCTTTGTGATCTTTTTCCGCTTTTACCCTGGCAAGTTCACTTTCCAAAATCTCAATCCTCTCTGTTAGTTCATAAATCAACTGAATCAATTCGCCTCTTGGAGCAGTTAAGAGATCTGACATATTGATCTAGTTTAGCATAGTTATATCAGAAGTGTGAGTTCATTCAATTTACGCAGCAGGATTGAGGATTGCCTCGAGGGCTTCTTCTGGATAAAAACCAATCGTTGAATGCGCAAATCCCTCTATATATTTTATCCCTTCGAACGCAAAGACATTCCCAGCGTTAACAACTCCATTTTGCAAAAGCGTAGTATCATCCTCGACCATTACATCGCGCTCCTGCGTAACAAAGTCAAATTTCATATTAACTCCTCTTTCCCCGGCTTTTGCAAGAATTGCTCCTAATTTTTTATCTATACCTTGATAGTAATTCAATCCTGATCGAGCTACATAGACAGCAAACATAGCCTTATACCACAGAGGATCTGCAAGGTCTTGCGGTAACTCTTTGTTTTGTAACAAAAATTTTTTGTGTTCTGCTTGCGGGTATTGCTTTCCCGTAAAAAGAATTTCAACATATGGCGCAAGAAGCGCTGCTCGTTCTGAGAGAATTTTGTCAAGCTTCTCTTTATTGCCAAGTTCGTCTATTACTTGTCTATCAAGTGCGTTCAATTTCTGCGTAAAAACATTTCTTTCCTCTTCGTCTGGCATAATCATTTCTTTCCATCGGCGAAACGTTTCTCTAAATTTTTCTCTTTCCTCCGGTGTGTAGCGATATATCGTTTGTACCCCAGCCGGCGGATCCTTTGGTGGCACCGCTTGATAGTAAGCTTCTGGCAAAGGACTCACTATATGTTGTTCGTACACTGCGACGTCTTTTGAAAGCTCAAGTCCACGCCGGACAAGCGTTGCCAGAGCGTCGAGGCCTTCCCTGCCAAATCCAATCGGAGAATACAATCAAGCAATGGGTCAAAAAAATCTATTGCATCAGAGGACGAGTGAGCAACAACATGAATATCTTTATTTCCAGCTTTACTGCCTGCAGTTTGCGCGTTATTTCTAAAATGACTCTCAAAATCTTCACCTTTTTTAAGAGCAAATGGTGTAGATAAGTTAGAAAACACAGATGCATCTTCCCCGTACTGTTTTTCAAAAAAAGCTCTTATTGCAGTAATATTATCTCCACCACCGGCAAATCCAGGAAGATAAACAAAATATGGGGAATTACCCTGTACTCTTTCCGCTGCGGGTAACGGCTCGCAGACTGGAGAAGGTGGACGGCGATTATCTGGAGCTAGTACGGCGCTTCCTAACGCTGCAGCAGCAGTTACTCCAGCGAGTTTTGCTCCAGCAAGTTTTATAAATGTCCGCCTTGGCATTTCAGACATGGTAGGAATTCCCGAATCGAATTCGTTCGTCCCTAAGTATTAACGAGACGAACCAAGCGCTATTCGCTATCCCAACCTTATGGCGGGATTCTCGCTTGTTGCCGTTTATACACTTTCTCGCAAAATTTCCATTCTCAATCCTTTTCCGAATTGGAAATTGGAAATTTGAAATTGGAAATTCTCCCGATTGAATCGGGAGGCTTAGGTGTCTTCTCACAATCTATTCTGCAAAGCAGAATTTCATTGGATAAAGCAATCACTTGCTCTCCGCAGAAATCTTCTTTGAAGATTTAGAAAGGAGGTGATCCATCCCCAGCTTCGGCTAGGGATACCTTGTTACGACTTAAGCTTCATCGCCGATTTTAGACTCCTACGCATACGCGAAGTTCATCTACCACCGACTTTGCTGCCTTGACGGGCGGATTTCGATAACTTGGGTCGTTTCGAGTTCCCACTAGACAAGCGGATTTCCCGCATCTAGCGAGCCCCTGTTCATCTGCGATTTTAATTGTCGAATTTTCTGAAGACCTTCATTACTTTTATGTTCTCCATTTTTTACCATTAAGGCAATTTGCCGAAACAGTAAATAATTTTTATTTTTTTGACTTCTAAGCGGATTATTATCAAAGAAAGGTATTATTTTTTCATGCAAATCTTTTTGCGCTGTTACACCAAATCGGTAACATGCTCTTTGATTTATGCGGTATTCCTTTTGATAATATACTACACCGCATTCAAAAAATTCCTGAACTTTTTTAAGTAATGAAAGCTCATCTTCTCTTAACTTGATGAAAAAGTGCAATTCTACTCGAGACTTATGAGTTCCATTCGGAGCTCTCATCTCTACATAGAAACACCCCTCTCC
>JACPTT010000051.1 GCA_016192645.1 Candidatus Levyibacteriota bacterium
CTTTTGACTTTAAGGCAATGATTTCGCTTTTATGCAAAAGCAGTTTTCTGGTTCTTTTTTCATCATAGCCTTCCGGCCGTGCATACTGATACGGAAAAATTTTGGCATTTAGAAGATACGCCTCGCTGCCTAAAATTCTGACATGGCTTCCTGTTAAATCCGCATGGCCCAAGCGCACTGCTTTAACTTCGGATCCAATAAGGTTAATTCCGGCTTCAAACCGATCTAAAAGCCGGTAATCATAAAACGCTCTTTTATTGGTTATTTTCATTAATCTAGATAGTTTTCTTTTTTTAGATCAAGAACAATTTTTATTGCCTCTTCAACTTCTCGTAATTTGATTTTTGATATCACACCAATTTTCTGGATCAATCGTTCTTGATCAATGCTCTTGATAAATACAGGTAGAAGCACAGATTTTTTATCTAACCCTTTAATTTTATCTATTAATACCATTTCAATTCCTAAAATCGCAGGAATTTGAGAGCTGGCTGGAATAATAATTACATGATTAGTTTGAAGATTTATAGAATCTTTCGATATGATAAGCGCTGGTCTTTTTTTATGTATTTCTTTTCCAAAACCAGGCTCAAGGTTTATTAACCAAATTTCACCGCGTTTAATTATTCTGGCCATCCTTCAAGCTCTGTTGCGCTCCATTCTTTGGCAACCGTTTTATAAAAATTATAGTTAGCTTTAAGGCTTTTGCTTAATTCTTTTTCAACATCTCTTTTTTTCGTTAGCTTTTCAGAAACCGCATTAGCAATAAAGCGGCTGCGTTTCCCTTTAGAAACAGCTTGATTGAGATGCTTTAAGATATTGTAGGGCAAACTAATATTTATGCGCTGTGTCTGCATAAAAAACTCCTTAATACACAATAATTATACACAACTTTATTCTATTGTCAACAGGTAATACAACCACAAGTGCGACAAATTATAGAAGTGCCCGTTTTTAATTGGCAATAACTTTGTGGACAAAGACTCTGGTTATTTTATTCCTATTTCCCAAATCTTCTCTTGGCTTAAGACAAAAATCTTACTTTGCCCTGAGCCTGCCGAAGGGTCTTTTTCCGACACCTCAAACTCCGTGGCTGTTTTGAGAATATCTGCCTGATACTGGGCTTGATAGACTCCGTCTTTGCCGATTACGACAATTCGGTTATTGTTCTTGTCTAGAACATACAGATTATTGGTATCGGCATTGGTAAAGATGCGGCTTGGGTTTCTGAATGGCTTATCAAGTCCGGAAAGAGTAAAGTTCTCAATTTTGCCCTTTGTGAATTTAACAATTGTCCCATCATTAAAAAGTATCCAGATGGAGCCGTCGATAGAAAGATTTACCGCCTTTGAGAAATCTAAAGAAACGCCGCTTGCCAAATAATTTGTCTTTGAAAATCCGGCATCTGAGGGCACAAATTTATAAATCTGCCCTGCCTTTTTATCCAAAACATAGAAATTGCCAAGGTATGCACCAAACCCCCCTGCTTCAGACCAGTCTTTTGTAATAAGGAGTTTTTCCGAAAATATGCCTTCATTATCAATCAGGTAAATATTTTTTCCATCGGAAGTTACAAAGAGCGCGTTTTTGTTCTTAAGCGCCATATCCAAAAGAGCACTTGCTTCTTTACTGCTTTGTTTTGCCGAAACCGCAAATAAATTTGAAGAAATGCTAATCGCCTCGTTGACTTTTGAGAGCAGTTCGGCAATCTTTTTTTCTTCTTTTGAGCCTTTTTTAAACTTCGCTTGACCCTCGGTTAAGATTTTTTGGGAAAATAAAAAGTCATCCCGGGCTAAGTTTTTGTTAAGTCCCAAAAGCGCTTGTCCTTCATCATATTTTTTTTGCGCTTGTGAGGTTGTGTTTTGAAGGAGCGCTTGATTTTTTGTGTCCTCTTTCTTTTTGACGGCAAAGAAAATGCTTATCAAAAGTAAAACAGCGATAATAATGCTTACGGTTAAAAGCATCTTGCGGGAGTGAGTTAAGGCCGGTGTATTAAAGCGGGAAAAAACAGCTTTAAGTAGAATAAGAACCGGCTTAGTAAGAGTTGATAACGGCGGTTTTTTGGTTATTCCCTGCGGTGTAGGCTCTAAGACAATATCTTCCTCTTCTTTTAATTCTTCTGTTCCTTGATACGAAACAATAATCGCGCAGGTTCCTCCTTCTTCTGTTTCGTGGATTTTTGGCGCCAGCGTTTCCGCAATCTCTTGGGGAGGGAGATGATCGAGGGCATTTTTAAGTTCTTCGTTTGAAATAGCTTCTGCAAATTGCTCTGTTTGCAGAATAAGGGTGTCGTTATCTTCTAAAAAACCAGAGGCGGAGAGAGTATTGGCTTGCCCGCGAGTTAAACGAATAATTGTCCCTAAAGTCTCTTTGCGCTTCAAAACCGCTTTTCCAGCCCCAAAGGCAAAGACATAGAGAACGTGTTTTTTGCCAGGAAAAGCCTGAATCGATCCGATAACAAGGCTTGCCAAAACCCCATCGGTTACTTTTTTACTCGTTGTAATTACCGCCTCTTTTATCGACTCAAGGTTTTTTGTTTCAAGACTGAAGTATTCCTGCTCAAGAAGTTCAAGAACCTCTTTGCCAAGCGTATTTAAAGAAAAATCTTGCGGCAAATCTTTGGCTTTAGTAAGCGACAAGACGGCAAAAAAGGTTCCGGCATTGTATGCTTGCGACCAGGAAGTAAGGGTAGGCGTTGCAACTATTTTTGCAAAAACCAAGTCGGCTTTTTGCATACATTTACAGTATATCAAGAGCTATTAAAAAAAGCGAAAACGAAAGAATAACCTGCAATAGAGCAAGAACTATTAGGGTCTTAGAGGATGTGGGCTGGGAGACGACTTTATTCATGGTTCTGACTTGCACAAAAATAACAAAGGTAAAAGCAATGTAAAGGGCAAGAAGCAGAAGGACCGCGATTTTAATTAAAATATTCATTTTTAGTGCCTGCCGATAAGCTCCTGAATTACATGTGTTGCTTTTGCGGGTTGAGGAACCGACAAAAATTCAAAATTTGGATGAGTGCCGGCGGTTTGCACAAAAACATCGCCGTAATTAAAAAGAGAGCGGATAAAACCGGTTTGGCGGTAGGTTACATCTTCAATAAGATTGAGTTTAGTATAGGAGATATAGCGATGGACAATATCGGAATAATCAATATCAATAACTCGTTTTTGGGTAATGATGCCGATATTGTAGAACCAGGAAATAAAACTTATAAACATGTAGTTGAAAACAAAAAGGTAATAGAAGAGAAGAAGGACGGTTAGATAATTTTGCGGCAGAAGCAAAGGAGGAAATAAATTTCCTAAGGAAGGCGTAAAGAGACCAAGAAGCGGAGGAAGCAAAAGAAGAAGTAGGCTTGGGATAAGCCAAGAGAGATTGGTGAGAAGGTGGCGGCGCAAAAAAAGAAGAATTTTTTCGTCTTTTTCTTGGTTTTGAAAGGAAAAGCCCAGCGGATTTTGGCAAAAAGAAGAGAGAGCATGGATATGTTTCTCATTCGCCGGAACTCCTTTTTTCTCTGATTTTTTCTCTGCCGCAACAAAAATATCAGCCATATTTTTATCTTCTTTCAATATTATACAGCGGTCCGACAATTTGGATATTAGCAGGCGCCCGCAAATTGAAAAAGTTTTTAAACTCTCCGCCGTCAAAAACCTGCGTTCCGCCGTCGCCGTTTATTCTTACCGACGTTGTTCTGCCAACTCCTTTATCCCAGTCAATCGAAAAATCGGAGATTGTATTATAGGCAGTTATGTTGCGATTTTGGAGCTCTTGTTTTACTCTTCCCTCATCCCAAGTATCAGTTCCGGCTGGATTTGGTTTGTCGGTTTGATAAAGATGCTCTCTGATGGATGAGTCTTGCCGAGCGAGCAAAATAATATTGACAATGTCAGCTACCTCGTTTTGTTTGAGCCAGGCGGATTTCCCGTATTGATTACGAAAACCTTGAGCAGAGTAAAAGCAGGGAGATTCTTTATCGTAAGCAGTACTTAAAAGATCGGAAAATCCAGTAACATCAGCGGTTGTATCGCGTACTCTCTTTGTCCAGGGGCGATCAGACCAGCCAACATCACCCGATTTAAAGGTATAACCTCCAGCGGTTGAAGCATACCAGGCGGTAATAATCTGACCGCTGTTTGTCATAATTTTTCCCTCGGTTTCTCTTGCCGCCCTTTCCCAATTCCCGCCTTTGTTGCCGCCTTTATAAACTTGGCATTGCTGGGTAGTGCAAATCTCCCGTGCTCCATTATCCGTATAGGCCAGCGCATATGAGCGAGCAGCGATAACTTGTGCTTTGAGCGCCTCAATTGGCCAGCTCTCTGGCATTTCGTAAATTCCCAAAAGATACTGTTCGAGCGGCATTTCTCCGTACCCCTGAACTTTTATATTGATATTGCCTTTTGTCTCAAAACTTATCCCTTCAAAATAGGCGCGCAAGATGTCTTCGTGAGATTGACCGGCTTGAGAACGTCCCAAAGCTCCGTATTGGTTCATGCCAACTCGATGAGGGATGCCAAAGGTGTAAAAAGCAAAGGCGGGACTAAATCCGGGGTCGATTTTTCTGTCATCGGTACAAAAAAGAGGGCCGGCGCCAAGGCTAGTTGGTAGGTTCAGACCAGCAAGTCTTTGAGCTAAAATCTGCTGCTGGCGGGCGGAGAGCTGAGCGATTTGAGTTGATAAACTTGTCTGGTAGGCTTTTGCGCCCGAAACAATTTTATCTAATTTTGCCGATTGTTCGGAAAGATCCGCTTTTATAACAGCCAAGCGCGCCTGTTCGCTCTCAAGGTTCTTTTTTTTGGTTTCAAGATCAGAAATTGTCAGAGCAATGTTTGTGATAATTGCCTTATCCTGATCGGCCGCGGCTTTTTGGTATGCCAGAATCTGAGTAATTTCGGATGCCGACTGGGCAGAGAGAAAGGTCAAAAGAGGAGAGTTGTAGTAGCTTTTAATGTAAAAATTGCGGATGGTTCGGGCAAGGATTTTTTCTTGTCGTTCAAGATTTTTGTATCCCTCGTCGATATTTTTTTTCTTGGCAATGATATCTCCTTCAATTACAAAAACGCGTTTTTTAATATCATCAATCTGACTGCGAAGACTATTTAATTGTGACTCAAGTGGTTTTGTGGCTTTGATAGACATGTCCAGCGCTTGAGTGAGTTCGTTAATCTGTTTATTTATGTCGGCCAGTTCATCGGAGGAGGTTTTGGGTACAGCAAGAAAGAAAAATCCACCAATGAAAATTAAAGCAATACAAAGAATAAGCAATCGTTTCATGCAGGGTTAATTATATCAGAACTGGTTTACACAGTTGCCTCTTCCCTCCTCGCCTTACCGTTCACCTGTTCCGTACTGTTCGTACACGGTTCACGGAGCGGCTTTTGGAGGGTGCGGGGTAATTAGCATGCTAATTACCCCTTGCAAAATGGGAAATTAGTGTTATTATGGGTGTGTCTTAAGCGGAAATTTTATATGGAAGGCGCAACGCTTCAGGATACTTCTTTTAATTTTCAGCGCAGTTCTGCTCCAACTTCGGTGTCTTCGGAAGAACCAAAAGGCTCTAAAAAATTTTTATGGCTTGTTATTGTGGTTCTTATTTTAGGAGGGGTGATTTTTGGCGCCAGCCGTTTTTTTGGTTCAAAAGGCGAAGAGGAAGGAGAAGCAAATATTACGCCGACTCCAACCGAGGTTATAATTCCAACCGACACACCAACCCCGACTGAATCGGGGCCAACGCCAACCCCGATTAAATCGGGGCCGACCCCCACCCCCAAACCAACGCTAAATCCGGTTGATCCGGCATCAGGACTTGACAGAAGCGACCTTTCGGTTGAAGTTTTGAATGGAAATAATGTAGCAGGTGCGGCAGGGAAAGCTTCGGATTTTCTCAAAAGCTTAGGATATAAAGTAGTCTCTGTTGGAAATGCCGATAATTTTGATTATCAATCAATAGTTATTGAAGTAAAAAGCGCCAAGAGTTCGTTTCTTCCGCTTCTTAAAAAAGATCTTTCAGCAAGCTATACAATCGGAAGTACCTCAGCCGACCTTTCGGCAACCTCCTCAGCCGATGCCCTGGTTATTGTCGGAAAATAATAAAAACTAATTGTTAAATTGTTCGATTGCTTGATTGCTAGCATTGATTCTTGCTGGCTGTTCGTTTATTATAAAGGGTATGAACGACTTTGTCTGCGTTGGTGATGCCACAATTGATGCTTTTTTAAGTATCCACGATGCCAATCTTCACTGCCGGTTAAACGAGAAAGATTGTGAGCTTTGTATTAAATACGGAGAAAAAATTCCGGTTGATAAATTTGAACTTTCTTTGGGCGGAATCGCTTCTAATGTTTCGGGTGGGCTTTCGCGGATGGGATTGCGAAGCGTTCTTTGTGCTGAGATTGGCGATGACGAGTTATCCCAAAAAATAGCAAATGATTTAAAAAAAGAAAACGTAAAAACAGACCTTCTTTTAAAAACAAGAGGGGCGACTGCTTCCTTTGCCGTCGGAATAAATTTTAAAGGCGAAAGAACATTGTTTGTTGGACATGTTAAAAGAAAACACGATTTTAATCTTGCTGACATATCGACTCAATGGGTCTATCTGGGCGGATTGGGGGATGGATGGAAAGCGCCCTACAGAAAAATCCTTGATTATGTTCAAAAAAACAATCTAAGACTTGCCTTTACTCCGGGGTCTTCGCAGTTGGAGGAATTAGGCGAGACTGTTTTTGCGGTCTTAAAAAAGACAGAGGTTCTTTTTGTCAACAAAGAAGAAGCCATAAAAATATTAAATATTAAAGAAAATTACCCGAGTAAAATTCTTGTTCAACTACAGAGGATTAGCCCTAAAATAGTAGTTATTACAGATGGCAAAAATGGTTCATGCGCGATTGATGAGAATGGAGTAATGTATCGGCTGGGAACTTTTCCAGCAAAAGTAGTCGAACGGACAGGAGCAGGCGATGCATATGCATCCGGATTTCTTTCGGCTCTTATTTTTGGCAGAAACGTTTCCGAGGCAATGCGATTTGGGGCCGTAAATGCCTCATCGGTTATTGAGCATGTTGGCGCGCAAAGGGGACTACTTGGGAGAGAAGAAGTAGAAAAAAGATTGACGGATTATCCCGAATTTCAAGCAAAGGAAGTCTGAATTGAGGATAGACGCTGGAAGCTGGAAGCTGGAATCTGAGACTGGAAGATAGAAGGTAGAAGTCGATCTTCTATTTTCTAACTTCAAGATCTAGTTTCTAGCATCTAAGATCTATCATCAAAATAATACTTATGGTTAATTTATCAAATATCACAAAAGATGGTAAGGCTTTGTATTTAGCCTATGATCAGGGAATGGAGCATGGAACTTCGGATTTTGACGATGAAAATGTTGACCCAAACTACATTTTGGGCATTGCGATTGAAGGAGAATATAACGCTATTATTTTCCAAAAGGGCGTGGCAGAAAAGTATTATGATCCGGCTCTTAAATCAAAAATCTCCCTTATTCTAAAGCTCAATGGAAAAACAAATCTTGTAAAAGGTCAAGATCCATATTCGCCGCTTTTATGTACGGTCTCCGAAGCCCTTGAATTAGGAGCCTCGGCAGTTGGATACACTGTTTATGTAGGGAGCGCGTTTGAAAGTAAAATGACCTCTGAGTTCTCACAAATTGTTCGAGATGCCCATAGAGAAAACATGCCGGTTATTGGCTGGATGTATCCTCGGGGGCGTTCGGTTATTGACAAAGACGAAAGAGAGCTTATTGCCTATGCCGCTCGGATGGGATTAGAGTTAGGAGCAGATATTGTAAAAGTAAAATATCCCGGGAGTCTTGAAGCTTTAAAGTGGGTGGTTGAGTCGGCGGGAAAAACAAAAGTGGTTGTTTCGGGCGGTGTAAAAGAGGAGGAGGAAACATTTTTAGGAGTGGTCAGAACAGTTATGAAAGCAGGCGCTGCTGGCATGGCGGTTGGCAGGAATGTCTGGCAGAGCAAAGACCCAATCGGGATGACGGAGAAGTTAAAGGAGATAATATTTAAATGAAGGTTTATTTGGGGACAGATCATGCGGGATTTGAACTGAAAGAAAAAGTTAAAGAATATCTTCAAAAACAAGGGCATGAGGTTGAGGATTGCGGAGCTTTGAGTTTTGATCCGGCCGATGACTATCCCGACTTTATTTCGAAAGCTGCACAAAAAGTTGCGGCCGACGCATCCTCTTACGGCATTGTGTTTGGAAAGTCCGGAGCAGGAGAGTGTATTGTAGCGAATAAAATAAAAGGGGTCAGGGCCTTTTTGGGGATTAACAGCGAGAATGTTAAGCTGGCTCGTGAGCACAACGATGCAAATGTTCTTTCTTTGGGGTCAGCATTCGTAACCGAGCATCAAACATATGATCTGGTCAAACTCTTTTTAGAAACTCCTTTTTCAAATGAGGAAAGACATAAGAGGAGGATTGAGAAGATAAGAAGAATTGAGGATAGACACTAGAGACTTGAGGCTAGAATTTGAGATTAGAATTTAGAAAGTAGATATCTATCTTCTAGTGTCTAGTTTCAAGATCCAGCTTCTAGTTTCTAGTTTCTATCATCAAAAGAATCTATGCTTGAGATAATACCGGGTATTTTAGAGAAAGATTGGAGCGAGATCGAAAGAAAGATTGAGCTGGTTAGGCCATTTGCAAAAACTATCCATATTGATATTTTGGATCGAAAATTTGCTCCAAACACAACGTTTTTAGATCCTTTGCCTTTTGCCAAATACACCCTTCCTTCGTCAGGGCAAGCCTTTCCTTCGTCAGGGCAAGCCCCTTTTTTTGAGCTGCACATGATGGTTGAGGAGCCGATTCAATACTTGAAGCCTTTTGCAGATGCAGGGTTCAAAAGGTTTCTTGGACACATCGAAAAGATGTCGGATCAAGCGGAATTTGTTGCCCAAGGACAACTCTTGGGCGAGGTTGGATTGGCAATTGATGGTCCAACCCCGCTTTCGGCAATTCAAGTTCCATATGATGATTTGGATTGTGTGCTGGTTATGACAATCAAAGCCGGATTTTCGGGACAAGTATTTATGCCGGAGCATTTGGAAAAAGTAAAGGCCCTTCGACAAGCCCAGGGTAAACAATTTCCAATTGAGGTTGATGGAGGAATAAACGATGGGATAATTATTCAAGCTCGCAGTGCCGGTGCCACCCGCTTTGTCTCAACCAGTTTTTTGTTTGCTTCGCAAAATCCTCATGAACGATACCAAGCGCTTAACAGCCATCTTAAAAATTTTTAAGGGGCGTTTGATTGTAAGAAGACTTTTATATTAGATTGTTCACGACTGGAGTGATGACGTATCTTCATTAATAATTTAAGGGTTTTGAGCAGTAGGAGAAGGACTTAATCTAACAAGGGGGTTTCTCTTTATCCTCTGAGCGTCTAAATATAAATAGCCCAAGAGTAAACGATCGATCTCTACTGGCAAGCTGAGTCTTTCAAGCGGATGTTCTACAGTTCTTCGATGGTAGTTTACGATCTTATTAAGAAATAAGTCAAAAGGATCTATGCCAAAACCCCTATTTTTTTCGGGAGTTTTATCGCCTGAATCTCTGCCCACGACATTAGCTCGTATCAAACAAAGCATATTGAGAGCCATGAAAATAGGCCCACTAAAATATGGATCTCTGAATGCTAGAGTAAATGTCTGCAATATCACCCCAGATGTAGCAATTCTGCCAAACAGGTATGGATCCTTAACAAATGTTAACTTATCCCTTAAAAGGGCTTCTTTTAAACCATTTTTTAGACAAGCGTTGAATTTTGCAGCAAATTGAGGAGCAATACTTCTAGAAGTGGCGTCTAATCTCTGCATTAATCGGTCTGTTATAACGTTACCACTAACTGAAACTATCCATCCATGTTCGTCTGGTTTTACTAATAGTAGGCGATTATTTTCCCTAGTTTCTAAAGTTGATTTTTTACTCCACTGCAACCCTCTTTTATTAGCAGTAGAACCATCGGGATTAATGTCGGGGGCAGATTGAAGTTGAGAACTTCGATGTCCATTTAACAAAAGTCGTCCATCAAGAGAGGCAATTTTTAGAAATCTTTCAATGACAGGACGATTCAATTCTAGTTGTTGAGCAAAATGTCCATCATAACTACAAGCAAATCTTTTGGACGGCGCACCTTCTAAAACCGGTTCCCAACCACTCCTTCTTTCTGCAGACATGCCGTAGAGTTTATCAAAAAGGCCTTTTTATTTCAAACAAAGAGAATAGAGGTTGAGAGTGAGGGTCTTTTTGTGGGGTTTTGAGAGAGAGGGAGAGAAAAGACTAACTGATCCTTGTCTCAACCAGCTTTCTGTTTAAAGGAGATCCTAAAACCCAAAACAGCGCTCTAAAAAAAGTCCTTGATTCTTTCTAAGAACTGATCAGCGGTAATAATTGAAATTCCTTTCCACCTGCCAAGTTCCAATAGTTCTTTGTCGCCTGTAACAATATAAGTACAGCCGCCTTCAGTTGCTGCTTCCAAAACTCTATTATCGGCAAAATCTTTTACAATATTAAATGTTTTTTTTGGATAGACAACTTCAAATATATTCTCAATTTCACTTTGTATTTCAAGTATTTCAGTTTGGGAAACTTTAAATTTCTTCCTCAAAACATCTAAGAACTCGCTTATCAAAATTCGGGAAGTAACACCTTGAGTTTGCTCTGCAAGAATTAAATTAAAAACAGATTCTGGTTTGCCACCAAAAACATATGCAGAAATTAGTATATTTGAATCTAAAACAACCCGAGGCTTACTTGCCATGTCGATATTCGCTTACAATTCTGTTTACATCTTCTTCGCTTTTAATACCTAATTTTTTTCCATATTTCTTGCCTGCTTTAAAAATTTGTTCCCATCTCTCAATCTTTGCAAGATAAACTCTTAGAGCCTCACGGATTAACTCGCTTCGGTTGCGGTATTCTTTTTTTGCCATCGCATCGACCTTTTTTACCAACTCTTTAGGGAGGACAATGTTGAATGCTTGTGTTTGCATACAATTATTGTATATAAACTGTATGCCTTTGTCAAGGGCATAATTAAGGATTTGGGGTGAGAGAGGGGGAGGGAGGGACAAAGGCGCAGTTGACGAGGTTTTCGGTTCCTTTGATAAAGTATTCTACTCTTCCAATACAGGGTTTTTGGATTACATTGAAAGGCAACGGTAATTTCTCATCGGGCTTGTCTTTCAAAAGAAACGTCATAACACGGTTCCATATTGGCGCCGCACCGGTTATACCCGATGCCAACTGTTGACTCATGGGAGAATTATCATTATTGCCAACCCAGGCGGCAACGACATATGAAGGAGTGTAGCCGATAGTCCAGTTATCCCGTTTATTATCCGAGGTTCCGGTTTTTACCGAAACAGTATGGTTTAGGATATTAAGGGGAGAATTTGTGCCAAACTCCAAGGCCCGCGCCCTGTTGTCGGAAAGAATGTTTGAAATTATAAAGGCAATGCCGCTATCTAAGACTTGCCCCCCCAAATCTTTATTATTTTGTTTTTCTTCCAAAACATCTCCTTTATAATCACTAACTTTTAGGATTGGATTTACTTCAACCTTTGTTCCGCCATTTGCCAAAACACCATAGGCAGTTGCCATGTCCGTCATTTTTACCTCGGCACCGCCTAAGGTGATTGAAAGACCATAATTCTGGGGGTTATTCCAGGTTGTAATCCCCATTTTTTTGCCATAGGAAATCATTTGGGCGATACCAATTTGGTTTAAGGTTTTGACCGCCGGCACATTGAAGGAATTGGCAAAAGCAATCCGCAGCGATATTTTTCCGTGGAATTTGCCATCATAATTTACCGGAGCATAAGGGGGCGAACCAGGCGATCTATAAACAACCGGTGAGTCATCAAGAATAGTTGCGGCGGTAAAGCCATTGGCAAGAGCTGCCGAATAGGTGACAACCTTAATTGATGATCCGGGCTGGCGAAGCGAAGTTGTTACATTAACCGCCCCCCCATTTGGATCCTCGTAGTCTTTACTTCCTACCATTGCCAAAATATCGCCGTTTGCAGGAGTAGTTATCAGCGCCGCTCCGTTGGTAAGGTTTAGATAGGTGTTGTTTAAAACTTCTTCGCTAACAATTCTTTGGGCTGTTTCCTGCAAAGTAGTATCAAGACTTGTTATAACAGTTAGGCCCCCTTTCTCAACCATAGGAAGACCGTATCTTTTGACTAGGAGATCTTTGAGGTACATTACAAAATGGGGAGCACGGATGGGAATTTGGGGCGTTTGAAAAACAAGCTCTTCTTCGTTTGCCTGCAAAGCTTCTTCTTTTGTAATATAGCTCAAAGAGGCCATCCGCTCAAGCACTTCTTTCTGGCGGCTTTTCCAAAGGTGAGGGGTTGTGCCAAAAGGCGAGTAAGTGGTTGGAGCCTTTGGAATACCGGCTAAAAAAGCACTTTCTGCCAAAGTTAAGTCCTTGACATTTTTACCAAAATAAACCTGCGAGGCCGCCTCAACCCCCCAGGCAGTGCCGCCATAAGGAATTTGGTTAAAGTAAAGCTCTAAAATTTCATCTTTTGTATAAAGCCGTTCTGCCCAAAAAGCCAAAACAATTTCTTTTATTTTCCGCTCAATAGTTGCCTGCGGCGTTAAAAGAGCCGATTTAATAAGCTGTTGGGTAATTGTTGATCCGCCTTGCAGGTTATTGCCGGAAAGATTTTTGACCAAAGATCGAATAATAGCAAAGACATTAAAACCCGGGTGCTTATAAAAATCTTTATCTTCAATGGCAATGGTGGCGTCTTTTAAAGACTTTGGAATGTCCGAGAGCGGGACGATGGTTCTGTTTTGCGTTGCATATATTTGATAAAGCAAAACTCCGTTTCGATCATAGATTTTTGTGGTTTGGGGAATCCCCGAAAGGGTAATACTTTTTGGACTTGGCAGATTTTGGAGAAAAATAAGAATTAAAAGGGGAATAAAGATCAAGACGAGCGAAAAAACTGCGCCAAAAAAGAAGTATTTAAACCTTACAAAAAACGGCAGAGGAAAGATAACAACCTCTCGTTTCTTTTTAGAAGGTTTTTTGAGAAGCGGTTTTTTAATTCTTTTCAATCTTGGCAATCTTGGCAGTTTTGGAAAGCGGAAACGTCGGCGAAGAAATTTTCCTAGTTTTTTTACTATCTCAATAACGAAACCCAGGATAAATAAGACAAGATCGCCGATCTTTATGAGGGCAAGAACTACAAAAAGAAGAAGGTCACGGGCTAATCTCATAACATCTACTTGGTGAGCAATTATACTATAAGGTTTTTGAGTTTGAAAAGGGGGGAAATTAATCAGTGATGGAGTGCGGGCAAGTTAGGCAGTAGCGGTCGCCGAGCGGATCGGTGACAACAATTTCCTCTTTTTCCTCGATATTATCGGTCTGGCCTGCTTTTGCCAGGTCGCCGGTTGATTTATCGATCCAGACCTTTTGCCTTCCCGGATCAACGTTTTTTGGTTCAGTACCTTTTATAAAGTACTCAAATCTTGTCGGGCAGCGGTTAGGATCGCCTTCGGCTTGCGGTAAAAGACCAGAAGTTGCACAGATATTTTTTCCAACTACACTTTCTGGTTTTTGCGGCCAAGGAACTGCCTTTTCTTCTAGAATATAAGTCAGAATCTTATTCCAAATCGGCGCAGCGCCACTCACTCCAGAGACTAAGTTTCCCATTGGCGTATTATCATTATTTCCCACCCAGGCGGCGACTAAAGCAAAGGGAGCATAGCCAATCGTCCAGTTATCTCGAAAGTCGTTGGTGGTTCCGGTTTTTACCGAAACCGGTTGATTATCAATCTTAAGTTGGGAGCTTGGTCCAAACGCCATTTCCCGCGCTCCATTATCGAGTAAAAGATGAGAGATAATAAAAGCAACGCCGCTTGGCAGAACTTTTTTGCCAAAGATCGGAGACGGTAACGGTTTATACTCTTCTAAGATTTTTCCGTTCGCGTCGGTAATTTTAAGAATCGGACGAAGATCAATTCGATATCCTTGATTTGCAAAAACCGAATAGGCAGCAGATAATTCAAGCATGGTTACCTCCCCGCCCCCTAAGGTGAGAGATAAGCCGTAGCGGCTAGGGTCTTTAAAAGTGGAAATGCCCATCTTGGTTGCGGTTGCAGCCATTTCTTCAACGGAGTTTAGCTTTAGCATTTTAACCGCGGGGATATTTATTGAACTTGCCAAGGCTTGGCGCATCTGCACCACTCCATGCCACTTGCCATCATAGTTAACCGGGCAGTATTCTTTCTTTCCTGGGTTTGGAAAGCATATTTTTTGGTCAACAAAGGGCGTTGCCGCGGTATAGCCATTCATAAGTCCGACAGCATAGTTTATTGGTTTGATTGCCGATCCCGGCTGGCGAAGCGCTAAGGTTACATTGACATTTCCGTCAATTTCTTCATCAAAATAATTTTTCGAACCAACCATTGCCAAGATCTCGCCGGTTGCCGGATTAGTAACTAAAGCGGCGCCATTTGATACCTTATCATTTTTGAGTTTTGCCACCTCGGAAGCAACAGTATTTTGGGCAAACTCTTGCAGTTTTAAGTCAAGACTTGTTTTTACCTTAAGTCCTCCTTCTTCAACAACTCGTTCCCCATATTTTTTAACCAGTAAATCTTTTATATAGAGGGTAAAATGAGGAGCTTGGATTGTTTGGGAGATTTTTCTGTACTCCAGGGGTTTTTTAACTGCTTCGCCCATGTCTTTTTTACCGATGTATTTTTGTTTGTACATGGCAAAGAGTACCTCTTCTTGCCTTGCTTTTGCTAAGTATGGCCGGGCGCCATACGGCGAGTAAGTAGTTGGAGCTTCCGGAAGGCCTGCTAAAAGAGCGCTTTCGGCTAAAGTTAGATCTTTGGCTTTCTTGCCAAAATAGGTTTGTGAGGCCGCCTCAACCCCCCAGGCAGTACCGCCATAAGGGACTTGGTTTAGGTACATCTCAAGTATTTTATCTTTGGGATATAAGAGTTCAGTAGCAAAAGAAAGCAGAATCTCTTTTATTTTTCTAGGAATTGTTCGTTCAGGTGTTAAAAGACTGTTTTTAACTAACTGCTGGGTTATGGTTGAGCCGCCCTGGAGCTTTTTATGAACAAGAATGGAGATAGTGGCTCTTGCGATTCCTCTTATGTCAATTGCGCCGTGTTTGTAAAAATCTTTATCTTCAATAGCAATAGTTGCATTTTGGAGATGTTTTGGAATTTGAGAAAGGGGAATAAAGGTTTGATTCTTTTGCGTATAAATTGTGTAGATTAGCTTATCGTTCCTATCAAAAATTTGTGTTGATTGGGGAAGCATTGAACTTGAAAGACGGGTTGGAGAAGGAAGGTCTTTAAACAGAAAAAAAAATAAGACCGTTAAGATAATAGCGGCTAAAGCAGTCAACTTCCAAAATCTTTTAGAGAAAGTTATTACTTTTTGAATTGCTCTTCGCATTGCGCTCATATGGGATATCATTATACAATAGAAGACGATGTGGGTGCAGGACTTAAATCTTCTGGACTTTGTTATTATCGTAATCTTTTTGCTGTATGGACTTCAGGGATTTGCCTTAGGACTTATTGCTGCCCTTTTTGATTTTTTAGGCTTTTTATTTTCCTTTGCGCTGGCATTAAAGTTTTACAGCTTTTTTTCTAAGTTTTTATTTACCACTTTTTCTCTTCCTTTGGTTTTTTCCAATGCAGTCGGCTTTTTTATTGCGGCTTTTCTTTTTGAAATTATAATAAACGCTATTTTAAAAAGATTGCACAAGCCTCTTTTGCCATTGAGTATGTTTTGGGCGAATCGGTTTTTAGGGGTGCTTGCTGGGTTTGCTTCGGCAACAATACTTTTAGCATTTCTTTTAACGCTTGTAATTTCACTTCCTCTTTCCCCTTTTTTAAAGCAGATTGTTTCTTCCTCAAAAGTAGGTTCTTTTCTTGTTTCAAAAACTTCAGGTTTTGAAAAAGAGCTAAACAATGTATTTGGCGGCGCAGTAAATGAAGCTCTGACCTTTTTGACTGTTGAGCCGCAGAGAAAAGAGATTGTTGATCTTAAATTTCGAACCACAAGCACAGCGGCAGATACGGTTTCGGAAAAAGAGATGTTTGAATTAGTTAATAAAGAAAGAGCTAAGAGTTCTCTTTCTTTGCTTATTTTCGATAAAAAATTGACCGATCTTGCCAGAAGCCATTCGGAAGATATGTTTAAGCGAGGTTATTTTTCTCATTACACTCTTGAGGGGTTATCGCCTTTTGATAGAATGGCAGAGGCAGATATAATATCTACTTATGCCGGAGAAAATCTTGCTCTTGCGCCAAGTGTTTCTTTGGCAATGCAGGGATTGATGCAAAGTCCCGGACACAGGGAAAACATTCTTTCCAAAGATTTTGGCAGAGTTGGGATTGGGGTAATTGATGGAGGAATATACGGGAAGATGTTTACCCAAGAGTTTACGGATTAAAAGCGCCATTGCTCGATTGTTTAATTGCTCGATTGTTGAATGATATGAAGTATAAACTTCCTAAAATTCAGAATGCTAACTTAGCAGGTAAGAGGGTTTTTGTGAGAGCAGATTTGGATGTCCCGCTGTCAGAAGTTAGAGGTCAGAGGTTAGAGGCTAGAGTTGAGGA
>JACPTT010000030.1 GCA_016192645.1 Candidatus Levyibacteriota bacterium
CCTACTCATAAGGAAAAACCTCTCTTTTTGCAGTTGCTTCGACAATAAGCTACAATTAGCCAACCTATGACGGCTCAAGATTTTATTCGGAACTTTTGTATTATTGCCCATGTTGACCATGGTAAGTCAACGCTTGCCGATCGGTTTTTGGAAATAACAGGTGTTCTTCCCAAAGAAAAGCATCAAGAACAATTTTTAGACCAAAACCCCATTAGTCGAGAAAGAGGTATTACCATCAAACTCGCCCCCGTCAGAATGAACTATACGCTAAACGCTAATAACTATACGCTGAATCTGATTGATACTCCCGGTCACGTTGATTTTTCCTACGAGGTTTCAAGAACCTTAGCTTGTTGTGAAGGAGCAGTGCTTCTAGTTGATGCAACGCAAGGGATTCAGGCCCAAACCGTAGCCCATTTTCAAGCCGCTAAAAAAGAAGGTTTGGTCATTATTCCGGTTATCAATAAAATCGATTTGCCAAACGCGCAGAAAGAATTAGTTGCAAAAGAGCTTGTTGAGACATTCGGTTTTTTGGAAGAAGAAATCTTATACATCTCGGCCAAAACCGGAGAAAACGTTGAGTCGGTTCTTAGGGCTATTATTCAAAAGATTCCTTCCCCCAAACAGTCAACACACCCCTTTTTACGTGCTTTAGTGTTTGATGCTGTTTATGATCTTCATCGTGGAGTGGTTGTGTTTGTGCGTGTTGTGGACGGAAAAGTCAAAGCAACAGATGTTGTTGAATTTTTACAGAATAAGGCGGCTACTAAAGTTGAAGAAGTCGGTTTTTTTGCCCCTAAGTTAACGGTAAAAGAAGAGCTTACCGAAGGAGAAATCGGATATATCGTAACCGGAGTTAAGGATATTCGAAAAACCCAAGTTGGAGACACAATAACAATTCAAAATTCTGAAATTGAGCCGTTGCCGGGGTATAAGAAGCCAAAGCCGATGGTTTTTTTTGGAGTTTATCCCAAAAGCAGCAATGATTATGTTCAGCTTAAAGAAGCCCTCTCAAAACTTGCTCTTGCCGACTCTTCTCTTTCTATAGCCCAGGAACATTCAGCTTTTTTAGGAAGTGGATTTCGAGTTGGCTTTCTTGGAATACTTCATGCAGAGATTGTAAAAGAGCGACTTAAACAAGAAGCAGGGGTTGAGCCTTTGTTTACCCAGCCAACGGTTCTTTATAAAAAAGAAAATGAGATTTTTCTTGAGCCATATATGCGGCTTTATATTTACTCGCCCAACTCTTATGTTGGAAGTATTATGCAGCTTTGCCAAAAGCGAAGGGGCAAGCTTATTGATGTTTCGTATCACAAAAGCTATGTGGCTTTAATCTACGAAATACCCTACAGCATTTTTATTCGGGGATTATCGTCTAATCTTAAAAGTGTTTCCTCTGGTTTTGCCAGCGTTGATTATGAGCTAATTGATTTTAGAAAGGCAGATCTTGTGAATCTGGAGATTAGAGTAAATGATATGCCGGTTGATGTTTTGTCGGAACTTGTTTATCGAGGCGAAGCCCAGCGTTTGGCTCGGGAAAAGATTGATCGTCTTGCCGAAACATTAACAAGACAGCAGTTTCGCCAAATTATTCAAGGTGTTGTCTCTGGCCAAATTGTGGCCCGAGCGGAAATTTCCCCATTGAGAAAGGATGTTATTAAAAAACTTTCAGGAGGGGATAGAACAAGAAAAGACAAACTTTTAAAAAAACAAAAAAGGGGAAAAGAAAAATTGTTTGTAACCTCTAAGGTTGATATTCCCCAAGAAGCCCTCTTTTCATTTCTACGCGGGAATTAAAGGGCAAAAAGGAGAAGGCCTCCGAGAATAGACAACACGATTCCCGCAATTCCAATTCCAACTATAGAACCCGAAGGACCGGGAGGAGCAACCGTTACTTGTGCAGCTGGCGTTGCCGTGGGGGTTGCAACAGCAATAGTGGGTGCTACAGTTGCAGATGGAGTTGCGGTTGGCGCCGCGGGAGCTCCGGCTGCAGGCGCTGCGCTTGTTGGAGCAAGAGTTGCGGTTGGCGCCGCGGGACCTTGGGTAGGAGTAGGAGTAGGGGTGGCTGCTGCTCCACCAATTGTTAGAGAAAGCGGAGTGCCGGAACCTATCAAGACATTCTCGCTGGGTTGGTCGGAAGTTGCAATGGATAATACTTGCGATCCGGTAAAGGCAATTGAGGTTGTCGAAGGACTAGTTGCCTTTACCTTAAAGGTGATATCGGCAACTTTTGTAACTTGGGTAATAACGCTTGCTGGGTCGGCGCCTACAGATACGGTAACCGAGGCAATTCCCGAAGTGTAGGAAGGCGCTTCAAGCGTTGCCGGAAAAGCAGTAGCGTTTATCCGAAGTTTTGGATCAACGACCTCAATTTTTGCGGAATCATAGGTAATATTGAGTTTTATGAAAGAAATCTGATTTTGATTTGTTCCCGGATTAACCACGATATCTAAATTAAAGGTTTCGCCTATTGTTTTTTGAAGAGTGGTAAGCTCAGCTGTTTGAGAGGGTTGGGAAAAGTATAGTTTTGTTGCGGCAACCGCACGGCTTCTAACCTCCTGTTGTTTTTGCAAAATATAAACAGTTAGAGGAATGACTAGTAAAAGGACAAAAATAAATCCTAATAAAAGGATCTTCTTGCCACTAAAGGCACTTAAAAAAGGCATACTGAATTAATCGTATAGAAGAAAAAACAAAGTGTCAAGACTGTTTATACTATAGGATATTGACAAGAGCTACTTCTTTGTTGTATAAATTGGCAGTCACTTTTATCGAGTGATATTTTTGTAGGTATTATAGTCCTATGGTAAAGAAAAACAAAACAAAAAAGATAGATCTCAAACCTTTATTTGATAATGTTTTAGTCAAACCGCTTGAGGCAGAAGAAAAAACTGCCAGCGGAATTGTTCTTCCGGATACCGCAAAAGAAAAACCTCAAATTGGGCTGGTTATGGCAGTTGGCCCGGGCGCTTTAAACGAGAATGGAAAAGTTATTCCCATGGCGGTTCGGGTTAATCAAAAAGTAATGTATAAGAAATGGGGCGGCAATGAAGTAAAAGTCGAAGGGCAAGAGTGGATGTTGGTTGAGCAAAAAGACATCCTGGCAATAGTAAATTAATCTATGGCAAAACAACTTAGATTTTCAGAAGATGCCCGTCAGTCATTGGTAAAAGGAGTAAACATCCTGGCAAAGGCCGTTGTTACAACGCTGGGTCCAAAAGGCCGAAACATTGCCTTGGATAAAAAGTGGGGCGCGCCAAATGTTGTCCACGACGGAGTAACGGTGGCAAAAGAAATTGATCTTGAGGATCCGTTTGAAAATATGGGCGCACAGCTTGTTAAAGAGGCCGCTTCAAAAACCAACGATGTTGCCGGAGACGGTACGACAACCGCCACGCTTCTTGCTCAAGCAATTATTAATGCCGGATTTAAGAATGTAGCCGCCGGAGCAAATCCCATGATTGTTAAAGCCGGCATGGAAAAAGCAGTTGAAGTAGTAGTTTTGGAAGTAAAGAAAATGGCAAGAGCTGTAAAAGACGTGGATGTGGCAAAAGTTGCCACAATTTCAGCCCAGGATGAAAAGATAGGAAGTCTTATTGCCGAGGCGCTTGCAAAAGTTGGAAAAGACGGGGTTGTGACGGTTGAAGAAGGAAAAGGACTTGGGCTTTCAATCGACTATAAAGAAGGAATGGAATTTGATAAAGGCTATGCCTCCCCTTATTTTGTTACCAACCCAGACCGTATGGAGGCAGAGGTTGAGAGCCCATACATTTTAATTACAGATAAAAAGATTTCGGCTTTAAACGAACTTCTGCCATTTTTAGAGAATTTGGTTAAGGTTTCAAAAAACTTGGTTATTATTGCCGATGAAATAGAAGGAGAAGCATTAGCAACTCTTGTTGTAAATAAACTGCGGGGAACATTTAATGCTTTGGCAATTAAAGCTCCGGGATTTGGGGATAGAAGAAAAGAGATGCTTGAGGATATCGCGACTCTCACCGGCGGCACGGTAATTTCCGAGGATACCGGCCGAAAATTTGAGAGCGTTACTCTTGAAGATTGCGGAAGAGCAGACAAGGTTTGGGCAGATAATGAGAATGCAAGAATTATTGGTGGAAAGGGTAATACCGCGGCAATAAAAGCTCGTATTGCTCAGATAAAAAGAGCAATTGAGCAAAGTTCATCGGACTTTGATAAGGAAAAATTACAAGAGAGGCTGGCAAAGTTATCGGGCGGAGTTGCGGTTATTAATGTTGGCGCGGCAACAGAGGTTGAGATGAAGGATAAGAAGGAGCGGGTTAACGATGCAGTTTCGGCAACAAAAGCCGCACTTGAAGAAGGGATTGTTCCAGGAGGCGGAGTTGCGCTTCTTCGCGCCCGCAAGGTACTTCCTAAATTAAAAGAGAGCCTTTCCTTTGCCGATGAAAAAGTGGGTGTTGAAATTCTATATCAGGCACTAGCCGAACCAATTCGCTGGATTGCCAAAAACGCCGGCGCAGACGAGGGATGGGTAATGAAGCACGTTGA
>JACPTT010000031.1 GCA_016192645.1 Candidatus Levyibacteriota bacterium
ATAGTGTTTGGAGAGGCGCTTGTATTCAGAAATTGTGAGATTATCTTCCTCAATGCCGAGACGTTTTACTTTGTGTTTTTTAGCAAGGTCTTTTAGGATTTTTTCAAAAGAAAAAGCGGCAGTTCGCTCGATAAGCTCAAAGTTTTTAATTTTTGCATGAATGGCCTCGCTGTATCTTCCGTCGGTAATAATATACCTGTTAAGGGGTTGAGCCACGATAAATAAAAATACTTCGCGTTCTTCCGAAGAAAACCCGGAGTAGCCCTGCCTTGCCGGCAGGCAGGCCGTAAGGTAGGTGATGTTGGGAGCGGAGGAGACGAGGATGGCATCGAGATTGCTTTTGCTTAGTTCATCTTTTACTTTTAATAAACGTCGGTTACCCATATAGACAATTGTTCGATTGTTAAATTGTTAGAAACGGACGGATACTCAACAATCGAGCCATGTAGCAATTGAACAGTGTTATCGTGTTATCGGTGTCAGCTTTATGCCGCTTCCTGTGGAGACGACTGGTTCCTTTTCTTGCGGTGCGGGCTTAGCCGAGAGTTTTGGATTTTTAGGAATATCGGTAAAATGGATAATGCGCGACGCAATTAACCGATTCTTATCTTTTATATCGGGAAAGCCAACAACCATAATTCGTTCATTCTCTTTGATTCTTGAAAAGCCCGAGCGTACAAGCCCGGAGTCTTTTGTGTAGCTTTGCGTTTTTGTTATATTTTCAACGTCAACGGTTATAGTTTCTTTATCGCTAGCCACCTCGATAGCAAAATTTTGCGCATCAAGTGCGGCAACGGCGCCGTGAATTACTTTTGGCATCTTCAAAGCTTCAATAAATCGTGCCAAGAGACGTCTTGATTGTTTGTTGTAAAGACCCAAAACTCCGATTGTATTACCTTTTGCAATATCGGATATTCCAAATGTTTCTTTGGCAGAGGGAGAAGCAAATTTTGTCAGTTCATCAACATCAACAAACCGAGTATTATTTGCTAAATCCGAAAGGGTAATCTGAGTATCTGAGACATCGGTGACAGTGCCAATAACTCCGCGTTTTTCAACCAGTTTTAGCTGGGCAACTCGGGATGCAATCCGTTCTTTGAGGTCGCTTACCTGATCGTTAAAAACACCTTGTTTGTCCTCTGCTTCCGAGGAGGGAGTAGCAACGACGGCGTAGCTGTCAATAGTAAATAAGCTGAGCTTGTTTTCTCCAAAAGGCGAAAATAGTAAATAGTAAATAGTAAATAGTAAAAAAAATGCTACTTTTTTCATATTTTAAAATGTTTCGGTTGAAAAAGTAACTGTTCGGGTTAATCTTGCTTCTTCGCCATTTGGCAAAACAGCAGTTATCTCAATAATATTTTGCCCATCTCCAATTACGGCGGTTGTTGAGAAATTTCCATTTTGAGCCGGTGTTACAACCTGATCGTCTGTTTGAGTAGAGATGATAACGGTGGCATCTTTTGTGGTTTTGCCCAAGATTGTGATTATCTTTTTATCAAAAACTTCCTCATCTTTTGGCGTGTCAACAGTTAAAGAGATTGTCGGTTTGGGAGAGGGGGTGGGAGTTTGAATAGAGAAAGTTTTTGTTTTTGAGAGGTCTACGGTTTTTGTTGCTTGGTAAAGGTAAAAGGCAGCACCGGCGACTAAAATTCCAATGGCAACGGCAATAAAAGAAAGAACAATTTTTTCGGTTTTCATGATCTAAATATGAGTCTTGATGATACGAAAAAAACTTCCCCTTGTCAAGAAAAGAGGGCTTGTGATAGGATGAGAAAACCCCCCGCTCAGCGGGGTTGTGGCTATGGATGTTACCCTTCTTGATACAAACTCTTTAAAAATTCGCGGTAAACATGCGGGGCTGGTGGTTAATCCCAGCGTTAAAGCAGCCGGCGATGCGGTTTTGCTCTTGGGTGAGATGGCTTCCGACACTTCAAAAGTTGAAGGGCAGCGGCTTGTCGTTGAAGGAGCGGGAGAGTATGAGGTTTCGGGAGTTAAGATTTCTGCCTTCGGCGAAAAGTCAGAGTTGGCTTACGAGATAACTCTTGACGGTTTGGAGATATTTTTGGCAAATACAAAGACCTTGAAAAAAACGCATGATGCCAAAAGAGAATGCCAAATTCTTATTTTGTATGCGGATTCCCTTTCGGACCAATCTCTTATTACCGCGCTTTCTCCCTCCGTTGTTGTTCTTTACGGCGAAAAAGCGCAAGAGCTGGCAAAAGGCTTAGGCAAAGATTCTTCTGTCTCCAGCGAAAAGAAATTTTCAATAACAGCAGACAAACTGCCGGAAGAGATGGAAGTAGTAGTGCTAGGTTAGTATGGCAAACTTGCGGGTTCCTCCACACAACGAAGAAGCGGAACAAAGCGTTTTGGGCGCCGTGCTTATTGACAAAGACGCTATTGCTGTAGTTTCCGAAACTCTTTCTGCTTCGGATTTCTACAACACAACGCATGGCATATTGTTTGAGATGATGCTTGCCTTGTATGAGGAAAGAAAACCTATCGATATTTTAACCCTGACCACTATCTTGAAAAAAAAGAAGCTGCATGAGAAAATCGGCGGGGTTTCGTATCTTTCCTCTCTGGTTAATGTCGTTCCAACCGCCGCTAATGTTGAGCATTATGCCCAAGAAATTAAAGAAGCGGCAACAAAGCGGGCGCTGATATCTGCCGGAACAAAGATTTCGGAAATGGGATTTACAGAAGAAGAGGAAGTTAAAGATATTCTTAATAAAGCCGAAGTTTCGATTTTTTCTATTTCTCAGGGACACATAATACGCGGGTTTATTCCGGTAAAAGAAGCGCTGGCAGAGAGTTTTGACAGGCTTGATGAGCTGCATAAAAAAGGGGCGGGACTGCGGGGCATAAAAACCGGATTTTTTGATTTGGATAATCTTTTATCCGGTCTTCAGAAATCAAACCTGGTTATTCTTGCGGCGCGGCCGGGACAAGGAAAAACGGCGATGGCGGTTAATGTTATGCAGTATGTGGGGGTTTCGGAAAAGGTGCCGGTTGGCATATTTTCCCTGGAGATGAGTCAGGAAGAGCTGGTGGACAGGCTTTTGGTTGGTCAGGCCGATGTTGACGCTTGGAAGCTTAAAACCGGAAGATTATCCGAGACCGATTTTGCCAAACTTTCCGAGGCAATGGGAGAGCTGGCCGAGGCGCCGATTTTTATCGACGATACCCCGGGAATCTCAATTTCTGAGATGCGTACCAAAGCTCGAAGGCTTCAGCTCGAGCATAAGATTGAACTCCTAATCGTTGATTACCTTCAGCTGGTTGATCCGGGGCGGCGCTATGATAATAGAGTACAGGAGGTATCAATAGTTTCCCAGCAGCTCAAAATTTCCCGAGCGGTTGAGCACCGGGGGGAGAAAAAGCCCCAGTTGGCAGATCTTCGGGAAAGCGGCGCAATTGAGCAGGACGCGGATGTGGTGATGTTTTTATACCGGCCATCGGATGAGTATTCGCAAACCATGGAAATAAAGCTTTTGGTTGCCAAGCACCGCAACGGCCCAATGGGGGAGATTGATCTGCTTTTTCGGGGAGACAGAATTAGATTTTATAGTGTGGAGAAAAAAAGAGAAGCCACTTAAAAGATCCGCACGCAAAAATTGTGGCGGCGCTTGAGAGAATTGAACAAAAACTTTCCGCTATTGCGGCAAAAGTAGGAGCCTAAATTGGGTTTGCACGAAGACAAATGTTCCAAAGTGTTTTTTTTAGCATTTGCCGTTGAATTGCGGGCGGCTTGGCTTCAAAGATTTCTTGATGATTTCCCTCGGAAACCGGCTCCAGTGCTTTCTTTCCCTCGCTAGTTTCATGTGCTTCGAAAAGTTGGAAACGTGGTGTAGGGTTTGGCAGGAAAACAAGGGTCATATCCTTGGTTTTTGTTTTTCTGTGCCTTCAAGAAGATTAATAGTGGGTATAGGAAGAGGGATCTTTTTAAACTCTTCTGTCAATACAGCAAGCGCCTTTTGATGAGCCGTCGGTGTATCTTTCCCCCCATACACAGGCATAATACTTTTGTTCCATAGCTCATTAAATCTGCTTCGGGCTTTTTCGGTGGGATTACCAGGTGTTTGTTCTCTCGACATAAGAGAAAGTATTTTACACCAAAAAGATATGAATTGCAAGTAAAAAGAGGGATTATGTGGGCGGGGAGGGAATCGAACCCACACGTCCTTTAAGGGACACGAGTTTTTGAGACTCGCCTGTCTACCGGTTCCAGCACCCGCCCTTTGACTTAAAGTCAATTCTATTATATACTTTCCTGTTAGATGGAGCAAATTACATTTGTCCATCCAAGCTTTGCTTATGACTCTTCAAGAAATTTATGATTTAGCCATTGAAATGGGAATAAAGGCTGATCCTCGCGGAGCCGAGCGGGTGAAAAAACTTCTTTCCCGCACTAAAAAAGAATACGAGGAATTAGCGTTAGCGAAAAAGAAATTTTTCGATCTAGAGTCGCTGCGCAATCCTTATTCCGACACCCGTATTTTAACAGGCTCGGGAAAAACCAAGGTTAAAAAAGTTCTTGCCGGAATTGATATTGACGTTGGCGAGGTTTTACTTGCCGACCGGCTAAATCAAAAAGGGAAGGGCATCGATCTTTTAATTGGTCATCATCCGCATGGAGCGGCTTTGGCAAGCTTGGATGAGGTTATGGATCTTCAGGTTGATCTGATGGCTTCTTTTGGAGTTTCGGTGAATGTTGCCGAGGCGCTTTTGAAAGAGAGAATAAGCCAAGTAAAGCGCCGGCTCGGTCCTGCCAATCATTTTCAAAGCGTTGATGCGGCGCGGCTTTTAGAGATTCCGTTTTTGGTTATCCATACTGTTTGGGATAATCTCGGCTGCGATTTTATCTCAAATTACCTAAAGAAAAAAGACTTAGAAACCGTTGGCGAAGTTTTGGAGGCGCTGGAGAACTTGCCTGAATTTGAGGAGGCAAAAAGAGGAAAAGCGGGCCCGAGAATAACTTCGGGCAACGAGAAAAATCGGGCGGGGAAAGTGGTTGTTTCCGGTTTTACCGGCGGAACCGAAGGCTCAAAGCTGATGTATGAAAAATTAGCCCAAGCCGGCGTTGGCACAATTGTTGAAATGCACATGAGCGAAGAACACTTTGAGGAAGCAAAGAAGCATCACTTAAATGTGATTGTTTCGGGCCACATGGCATCGGATTCAATTGGAGCGAATATATTTTTGGACGCGCTTGAGAGAAAAGGAATAGCGGTCATACCGTGTTCAGGGTTGATCAGAGTTAGAAGGAACAAATGATTTCGGTAACGGAGCTTAAGAACGGCACTGTTTTTGAGGATCAGGGACAGCTTTTCCAAGTCCTTTCCTACGCGCATATAAAGCTCGGGCGGGGCAGCGCCACCATTAAAGTAAAGGTCAAAAATCTAAAGAGCGGTTCAACAACCGAAAAAAGCTTTATAAGCGGAGCAAAGGTTCAAGACATCAGCGTTTTTAAAAAAGATCTTCAATTCCTTTATAAAGACAGCGATAATCTTTATTTTATGGATCCAAAAAGTTTTGAGCAGGTAAGCATTTCTCTTGCAAAATTTTCCGATCAGTCTCAATATCTGAAAGAAGGAGAGAATTTCTCAATCAGTTTTTTTAACGACGAGCCGCTTTCCCTAAACCTTCCGCCAAAAATGGAGTTCAAAGTTAGAGACACCGGGCCTTCTCTTCGCGGCAATTCCGCAACCAATATCTACAAAGAGGCAATTTTGGAGAACGGCATAAAAACCAAAGTGCCCCTTTTTATAAAAGTGGGGGATAGCATTCGCATTGACACCAAAACCTCGCAGTACAGCGAAAAAGTTTAATATGAACAATTATCTGCTCAGGGTGCTTTCTATTCGGCCGTTTTTCTTCCTCTTTCTTTCGGAAATCTTCTCTCAAATCGCCATGAACATGACCAACTTTATTTTAATTATTGTGGCGTTTGAGCTGACAAAATCAAACACGGCGGTATCTTTAATAGTTCTTTCTTTTACGGTTCCAACTATTATTTTTGGCATTCTGGCCGGCGTTTATGTGGATCGCTGGAACAAAAAGCAGGTCCTTTTTTTAACAAATATCATCAGGGCTTTCCTTTTGTTGCTTCTTGCTTTTTTCTTTTCCCAAAACCTTTTTTTTATTTTTATACTTTCGTTTCTAATTGCTATTGCTACCCAGTTTTTTATTCCGGCAGAAACCCCTATGATTCCCGTTTTGGTTAAGAAAAATCTTCTTATGTCGGCAAATTCTTTGTTTGGAATGGGAATCTACGGCTCAATTCTTATTGCCTACGCGCTTTCCGGCTCGATTATTCTTTTTTTTGGAAAAACTTCTGTGTTTTTTGTTCTTGGCTTTCTTTTTTTTATTGCCGCGCTCTTTATTGTTCTGATGCGGGTTAAAGCGGCAAACCGCAGTTTTACGAAAACATTAAATGGTGTCTCTTTACGTCTCACGGTCGGAGATGAGATAAAAAACGCCGTTTCGCTTATTACAAAAACTAAGGAGATTTACCATGCGCTTTTGCTTTTGACGCTCTCCCAGGTTTTGATTTTGGTGGTGGCGGTAATCGGACCGGGTTATGCCCGGGAGATTTTAGGCATTGATATTAAGCAATTTCCGCTTC
>JACPTT010000042.1 GCA_016192645.1 Candidatus Levyibacteriota bacterium
CTTCACCGCAAAAAGAACGCTCCCCTACCACTCCCGCCGATGAGGCGGGAATCTCTAACTTCGGCATTTGGCTTATCCCCGTTCATTTTTTGCGCCGAACCACTCGTCCAGTGAGCTGTTACGCTTTCTTTAAAGGATAGCTGCTTCTAAGCCAACCTCCTGGGTGTCTTAGGAACTTGACTTCCTTTGCAACTTAGCCCTTACTTAGAGGCCTTAGATGGGAGTCTGGGCTGTTTCCCTCTCGACTGATCAGCTTAGCCCGACCAGCCTGACTAGCTCGCCGTAATTCCCTGGTATTCGGAGTTTGATTGGACTCGACGGCTTGCGCCGCCGAAGGCCATTCAGTGCTCTACCCCCAGGAAATGGAGGCGGCCGCTATACCTAAATATATTTCGGGGAGAACCAGCTATCTCCGGGTTCGTTTGGCATATTGCCCCTAACCTCAAGTCATCCCAACCTATTGCTACAGATACGGGTTCGGGCCTCCCCCCGATTTTCATCGGGGTTCACCCTGCTCAAGGTTAGCTCACCCGGTTTCGGGTCTAATCTCTCACCTTTTTAATATCCCAGTTAGGGATCGCTTTCACTTCGCCTCCGCCAGCTAAGCTGGCTTAGACAAAGGTGAGAGAATAACTCACCGGTTCATTCTTCAATAGGCACGGCGTCACACCTCGCTATCGCTCGCTGCTCCGAAATTAAAAATCAAAATGCAAAAATCAAAAATAATCGATATTTTTTATATTTAATATGTAATTTTGATATTTTATATTTAATCTTTGATTTTAGAAGCAATGAGCGACAGCGAATGCTTCGCCTGCTTGTTAGCCGACAATTTCAGGTCTATTTCATTCCCCTCCCGGGGTGCTTTTCACCTTTCCCTCACGGTACTAGTTCACTATCGGTAGACTTTGGTATTTAGCCTTGGAGCGTGGTCGCCCCAGATTCCCACAGGGTATGTATCCCGTGGTACTTAGGAACAAACTATTGGTGCCTTGGATTTTACATACGAGCCTTTCACCCTCTTTGGGGAACTATTCCAAGTTCTTCCGCTATCCTCAGCACTCAAATATCGTCTGCCCTACAACCCTACCAGAGATCGGAAGTCAGAAGTCAGATATCAGATAATTTTTTTTCCGAACTCCGAATTCCGAACTCTGATCTCCGGTAGTTTAGGCTTTTCCCTTTTCGCTCGCCGCTACTTGGGGAATCTCAAATGATTTTTTTTCCTGGCGCTACTTAGATGTTTCAGTTCGCGCCGTGCCCTACCAAACACTATATACAATCTTGCGATCATATTTTTATGTTTGGTTACCCAGCTGAGCTGGGTGAGTTTCCTCATTCGGAAACCGCCGGATTATAGGTTTATGGCACCTACCCGACGAGTATCGCCGCCATATGCGTCCTTCCTCGGCCAAAGCCTCCTAGGCATCCATTATCGGCATTATGAGTAAGCTATTTTAAGACATTATTTCTTCTCTTCACTTGTCAAGGAGCCAATTCTAGTAATTAGCTTACTAGAGGCTAGAGCCTAGTTTCGAACTAAGCTCTAAGCTCTAATTAACTAATCCTTTGTGGACCCGAGGGGAGTCGAACCCCTTACCTCCTCGTTGCAAACGAGGCGTTCAACCGGGTAAACTTCGGGCCCCCTCGATCCTAAATCAACAAGATTCCTGAATTAAAACCTTAATTTCTGGGAGAAAATCGTCTCTAGATGTTTATGAAGCCAAAAAAAGGACCCCAAACAATGCAGGTGCTTTTATTTGATTAAATTTCATCATGAAAACGATTTGCTCCGCTGGTATTTAGCAATGTTACCATAAGGAGCTTCCGCCTGTCAATAGCTATTATGTTGTATAATATCTACTCGTTTTCTCAATGAGCAAAGAGCTATTTTTACAAATCGGAGAAGGTTTTACTGTAAAAGGAGCGGAACTTTATCTGGGAGTTAACGGTAAATATCCGCTTACTCCCAAAGGCAGAAATTTATTTGCTGATGCCGTTAGAAAAATCTCGGAAGGCGAAAAAATCAACCCGTCAGAGCATACTGGCGTTTTAGATGGCTATCAAATAAATCTCTCTGGAATGGCCCTCCTTGAAGGCTTACGAGGAAAAGCCTTTTTGCTCGCGGGCAATCATACGGACTTGGGCCCACTGAGTGGTTTTTGGCAGATATTTGCGGTGAACAGGGTTGTAAAAACCGCCACAGGTCAAGAGCCCCACTGGGTACAAGCGGCGCCAAGAATGTCTGTTTTCAATAATATAGAGTTGCCGCTTGTTAAGCAATTTATTAAAAAAATCTCAGAAGCTACACATACTATATTGGTAGGAAATAGTGATTATGGGAATGGACCAACAAAAATGTTTAATACGCTAAAAAGGGGTGGGATCGTTGCTTTTTATCCTGAAGGAGAAACAAATAAATCACTTGTGCGAGCCGACCCAAATGCCGGAAGAGTAATCCTACATGCCGCAAGAAGATTTCCCATCGTCTGTTTTTCCGGATATCCGTCGGGTAGTCGCTCTTTAGAGCTTATCTTTTCGGAAGGGCCAGACTGCGAGACAATTGGAGAACTCATCGAAGAAGGGTTAGAAAAAACAAAAGCTGGCCAAGTATTGGCAGATTATACAATGAGGCTTATTGCTCGATTTCTTCCCGAAGAACTCCACGGAGCTTACGCGCAAAAGAGCTACGCTGCTTGATTCCTCAACCATTCCGTGACGCGTGGACGTAGACCACGGGAACGGCGAGATTGTTGCAGCAGGAAAACTAAGTTTGTTGATTTCTAAGCCACTTCTCCGCCTCCAGTGCAGCTTGACAACCGAATCCTGCGGCGGTTACTGCCTGCTTGTAATGCGAATCATGAACATCTCCTGCAACAAAAACGCCGGGAATATTTGTCAACGTATGGTCCTTAACAACAATGTAACCCTGACTATCAATCTCTATTCCTTTTCGGCCAGAGGCTGATCCGCCTTTGGCGGAGAATGCAGCTGAATTTGGACAGTAACTTCTGTATTGAACATAAATTGTATCTTTTTATTTTGACGGGCTTTATCCTGCATTATCTGGCTTGCCCGCAGCATATCTCGGCGGTGAACAACGGTTACCGTCTTGGCATATCCTGTTAAAACCAGCGCCTCTTCCATGGCGCTGTCCCCTCCTCCGACCACAATAATATTTTTGTCTCGAAAAAAGGGGGCATCACAAGGCGCGCAGGTTGAAATTCCTCTGCCTACTTTTTCTTTTTCTCCCGGAACCCCCAGCCATTTAGTATCGGCTCCGCTTGCGATGATGATTGATTTTCCTTCAAAAGATTGTCCGTCTGCCGAAACAGTGAATGGTCCGCCGGCTGGCGGATGAAAATCACCATCCTTAAAATCAACCTCCTTAATCTCTGCGCCAAATCGCTCTGCCTGTTTTCGCATTGCCGCCATTAGATCCGGGCCCTGAATGCCTTCGGGAAATCCGGGGTAGTTTTCAACAACCGTTGTCAACATTAACTGCCCGCCCCATTTAACACCCGCAAGAACTAAGGTTTTTAGATTTATCATACATAAGAAAAGCAAAAATTAAATATTAAAAATTAAAAATACAAAGTAAAAATAAAAAATGCGCAGGGAGCCTGCAAAATTTTCGCAGGACGACAAGCGAACTGCGTGTCCAAGAAAATTTTCGCAGGCGACCGCAGCGCCGTTGTGCCCGAGTCATTTATCCCCCAAGAACCTCTTCTATTCCCTTTTTCAAATTCTCCTTCCCTGCCGCTCCGATTAGGGTTTTTAGCACTTGCCCTTTTTTAAAGATAAGAAGGCTTGGGATGCTCATGATGCCATATTTTGAAGCGGTTTGGGGATTGTCATCAACATTAAGTTTGAAAACTTGAAGTTTCCCGTTGTATTCTTTGGCTAATTCCTCAACAATTGGGGAAACAATGCGGCAGGGCGCGCACCACGGCGCCCAAAAATCAACAAGAACTGGAAGGTTTGATTTTAGAACTTCTTGCTCAAATTTCTGATCCGTAACATCCATGCTTATACTTTATCAAAAATCACATCTTTGGGTCAAGGGGAAGAACATTATTCTAGCTCCTCCCTCTTCGCATGTAAAAAGAAAAACCATTGTTCGAAAAAGGCAAAAATGCCCTTAAAGGGAGTTTCGATTATAAAATCAAAAATAAAAATTAGGATATTTATCTGGTAAATCCCCTCTGTTAAATGCCTGCCCACCTTGACAACCGGCATAAAGAAAAAGTCAACAACAGGGGTAAACAAGCCCTGTGTATCTTCAACCACATAGGTTTTTGGGATAAGAGCAATTCGATAGGCAAGAAAAGAAACAATCGCCAAGAAAAAAAGAAATACTCCCTGGCTGGCAATATTGAAATGCAGTTTTGTTAAGCCAATAATAATTGCGCCAAAAGTTAAAGCAAAAGCCAAAAGCCAAGAAACAGTAAAAACCGTACTAAGTATTGGACGTTTTCCGTCGGGAGCTTTTTTTAGGATAAGCTGTCCGCCGATGGAGGGGTGCTGGTCAAAAAGGATTGATCTAATATATGAAAAAATGTGTTCAGAGTTGTTTTTTCCCGGAGCCCGTATAAAAAATCCCACAACAAGCATCAGGAGTGGCGGCACGACGGTATTAATAACTATTGACCGCCACAATATTTTTCCATATATAAGCTTGTCAAATGTCCCTTCTATAAAGAGCGCAAAAATCGCCTTTGTCAAAAGAATAAAGATAACGCTTCGCACTATTGCTCGGCGGACTTTTGAGGCAACGGTGTTGTATCGAGCCTCGCAGGCGGCAAAAACGGCATTTTTGAGTTCCTCTTCGCTTTGATAAAGCTGCGGCATCTTGCCCGTGTGTTTTCGCAAAATATCTTCAAGAATCAAAAATACCGCCGTCCTTCGCCTTATATAGCCAAAAATTCTATCTTTAAGAGGGTAATTTAACTGGCTTTTGATTTCTTTATATCCGGAAAGGAAATGTTCCGAAATATGATCTAAATTATCCGCGGACAACTCGCCGAATAACTGCTTAAACAGGTGGTAGCGCAAGAAGGCGATATCGTCTTTAGCAAAAGCGCGCCTTACTGCAATAAAAACTTGCGCATCCCGCGCCTGATTGCTATCGTCGCTAATGGTTATCTGCTCACGCAAAAGATGAAACATAAGATTACTCACGACTTCTTTTCCTTTGTTAGGATTAAGCATTTTCTCAAGACTGGAGGACAGTAAATGATATATCCATTCATTCAGGGTAATTTCGCCGATATGATGTTTTAGGAGGATTTTTCGCCGAAGTTCTAGGAAAAGATCAATCTTTGTTTCAACCTTCTCAACCATTGCAACCGGTATGCTTTCGTTTGGAAAATACCGCGCCCAGACAAGCTCGCGGACAAGCGACTCGGCAACTGTCTTACCGTTGCCTCCAAGAAGAAGGCGGCGCTTAAGAATTCTCTCAATTGCGGCGCGAAGAATAACTTCTTCCTCCCGATAATCCATGACATTTCGAAACTTTTCATACCAAGCGGCGAATTTTGAAACAACAGGATTAACCGCAATTTTTCTTTCCCGTGTTGGCGCTTCGCTCACTTCAAAGGCGGAAATTAAGGAACGAGCAAGGGGTGATAAATCCATCATTGGTGCTATTATACAAGAAATCTACAAAAAAATCCGAAGCACTAATATCTAATTTCTAAACAATATCAAAATTCTAATTTCCAAATGTTCAAAACTTTTGGATTTTGAGATTTAAGATTTGTTTAGAATTTAGGGTTTTGAATTTAGGATTTTCCTACTATTCTCTTGTTTTCTC
>JACPTT010000017.1:0-1058 GCA_016192645.1 Candidatus Levyibacteriota bacterium
ACCACCATGATTAAAATAACAATCAAAAGCGCCTGCCCGCGCTGAGCATTGCCGAAGCGTCCTTTTTCCGAAGCCTTTTGCTGCATAGTTTAAGAGTAACAGCCAAAGAATAGTCTGTCAATCCCGATTCAATCGGGATCATTTACTGGTTTAGATTCCGCATTACAACCGAGGTCTGAAAAGGAATAGAAGCAGTCTGTTCAAAAAAATCAGTTTCTCTTTTTTGAATCAGCGTAAAACTAATGCCGATAATAGGAGGATCGTTTATACTTGCCTGACTGCAGGTAAATGAACATGAATCAAGTGCTACAGCCGCAGTATCCAGTAGTGACCCGCTATTGGATGCAATCGTGGGAGGACTTCCATAATTACATATAAATGTTGTCTGTCCGCCATCAGGCGAGGTGAGAACTATTGATTGGTGGCTGGACTGAAAGGGGGTTGGGGTAGGCGGTGGAACGCAAGAATATGAAACATCTAATCTCCTTGCATTTTGGATCATCTTTGTCATCTGCGCAATGGCATAAAATCCGTTTTGCCGAACAGAGGTTATAGTATTTGTTTTGCTGGTACCGCGAAGAGACGAAGTAATAATTGCTGCCACCAAAACGCCAATGGTGCTTAAGACAAAAATCACCGCCAACATCTCAATGAGCGTAAACCCATTCTTGGAATTGAAAATTGAAAATTGAAAATTGAAAATTTTTCTCATGGTCTTCCCAAACAAGAAACAAGCTTAACGCTATGGCAATAAAGATTATCAGTATCTGTACATTTATTACTCGCCCACGAAACAACTACTGTTACCTTTGTTGGGTTTCCAGAAGGCGGTGGGGTTGGCGTTGCACAAGAAGAAGAACTTCCTGTATCTATATCAACCGTTCGAACATAAATACCAATTATATTTGGATTATCTCCACCACCGTTGCGCATACAACCCTGAGGAGCTGACGCATCACGGCTATCATCTCCATCTAAAAAAGTGTCGTCTTTAGCCAAACAATACGATCCATTCAATACATTAAATGCACTCCAGTTCGAATTTCTCATTTTTCGCA
>JACPTT010000017.1:1073-4052 GCA_016192645.1 Candidatus Levyibacteriota bacterium
ATTTTTCGCATAACCTCCATTCCTTCTTGAGCGTACTGGGTTGCCAAGCTTTGATTCTTGCTAAACTGGGCATTATTTAAAGCCGACAGAACCGCTACCACTGTTGCCGAAAGCACAACAACTGCGGTTCCCAAAGCCAGCAAAACCTCAATAAGCGTCTGTCCTTTCTGGACTTTGCCGAAGAATCTATTCATATTTACCAAACGATCCTTCCATCCGAATAAACACGGATAGACTTTAACTGAGAAACACGAATAAAATCCCTGTGGCCAATTAGAATACGCAACGGAGAGACTGATCGAATAACACGATCTTCTGCAAATACAGCTCCACCCGTAAGTACGGAAAAGAAAAAAGATTGCTCAGGCCGACCGCTCAGACTAGCACATAAACGAAAGCATATACCGCGGGGCAGAATTCTTTCTTCTATTAACTCGTCATTGCCAGCGCAAACAGCATTAAGCTCATAACCATACTCAGTGGCACGGACAGGGCACCCCCCCGGACAAATAACAACTTTATAACCATCCAAAGGAGAGGAAGCACATACACCCCCTGGCTTTATCTGGGATTGCGCCCGCGATTTTGCAGTCTGCAGCATGGTTACAACATCTAAAGCTGCGGCATTTAAGGCTTGTGTACGGCTGTAGTTGACAAATGCCGCAATTCCAAGAGTTGAAAGAATAGCAAGAATTGAAACAACAACAATCAGCTCAATTAGCGTGAATCCGCTATTTTTCATGGATTTTGGAGAGTAAAACTCTTAGCTTCCGTTGAACACGCAGCCAAAGTGCAACCAGTAATCGCAGGATTATTTCCTCCAAGTTTAACCTCGTCTCTTTCTCCATCGTTTACATTTTCGAGACACGCCCTAAGACAATAAACTGTTCCTGAAGAACTATATTGATAAGAAGTGGTGCTTCGAGGATCGCAGGGAATTTTTTGCATGTAGGTCACTGCTGGACTTCCTCTCGTTAATGAACTGCCACACGATGACAAGGCGGTTGGGTAAGCACCTCGATCTTGATCTGCCCTATACAACTCCAAGGCCGATTGAATTTGGCGAAGATCTGACTTTCGTTGCCCATCTCGCGACCTTTCCTTAACCCCCTTGAAATTAACTAATAAAACCGCAAATAACACCCCAATTATCATCATTACGACCAGAAGCTCAACGAGAGTAAAACCGTCTCCTGCCGCAACGGGATCCTTCATTTGCGGCGATAATTTTGAATTTTGCATTTTGAATTTTGAATTGTTATGGGCTTATATTCGCGCTTGTTACTCCATAGTTGCATCCATCACCACCACAAACATTATCCAACCCCGCCGAACTGGCACCCGGGCAAATCCCAGCGCATGCCTGCGGATCTTTTTTTCCTCTTTCAAGCGAAGCATATAATCGGTACGACTGTCTAGACTCTGCCGCAGAACCTGCATAATAGACGTATTGCCTTGATTCTAATGGATCTTTGGGTAATTTATCCATATACGGCATCCACTGCTCGCCCCACTCGGCAGTACTGCCGTCTAAACGAACGATTTTGTAATCCGAGTGCGAGGGATATTGTCCGTTATCCCGATAATACTGCTCAAGCACCTTTTGAACCTCTGAAAGATCGCTTTTTCGTTGTGTATCCCTTCCTTTTTGCATCTGATCTATCGGATTTAGGATTACAAAGATAGCTACGGCTAAAATTCCGATTGTGCCAACAACCACTAAAAGTTCAACCAGGGTGAAGCCAACCGGAGAAGCACTTCTCCAAAGAAAAAAGCGAGGAGTGTTCCGAAGACCAAAAAAGGCCCAAAAGGGACTGTGCCGCCAGAAAATTTTTTCTTTCCCCATAAAACCAGTATGAGAGAAACAGCGGCTCCTGTCAAGAAAGCCACATATAGAGCAATCACTATCTTGGGGAATCCTAAAAAAAGCCCCATCAGAAACGCCAGTTTAACATCGCCCATTCCCATGCTTCGGCCGCGGGTGATAAGAACCAGCAAAAAGAAAAAGAGAAAAGAGGCTGTAGCGGACAAGAAATGAGATATTAAGATATTAAGATATTGAGAAATTAAAAAAAATAAAGAAATAACGACAGCAGGGTATACGATCTTATCAGGAATAATACCATGTTTCAGATCTATGAAAAAAATAGCAACAAGCGATGAAATAATCAATAAATAATATCCAAGAGATACTAAATACTTGATACTTAATACTTGATACTTAATACTTTCGTTTGGGAAAAGAAAAACCAAAACAAACAAAATGGCGGTAGTCAGTTCCACAATCGGGTACTGCAATGAGATGGGAGAGCGGCAGTACCGGCATTTGCCTCCGAGGATAGCAAACGAAAGAAGCGGAATATTATCATGCCAGGCAATTTTCTTTTTGCAATGCGGGCAAAACGACCGGCCAAAAATCGAAAGGTTCCGAGGAAGGCGATAAATAAGAACATTCAAAAAACTCCCAACTGCAAGACCGAGAATAAAAAGAAGAATAAAAATCATCTCTAATAACGAGACTAACAAATGTTGCGCAATAATACAAGCCTAAACAACTTACGAGAACTTACGAGACTTATGAGGTCCGACCTCTTTGGAGGTCGGACCTCCACGCTACTCGCGCTAACTCCTTCTAGCGGCTTGACTCTTGACGAGGTCCGACCTCGTCAAGTAAAATCGAATTATGCCGGCAAAAAATTCAATCAAAACTTATGTTGAAAACGGTTTTTACCATATTTATAATCGGGGAGTTGCGAAGTGTGATATATATAGAATGGAGGCTGATGATTGGCGATTCCTCCAAGGGCTTTGTCTATTTAATGATAAGAATAGTGCTGCTAATATACTCTGGCAATTAGAAAAAACGAGAGGGCGGCTTACTTTAAATGTTTTGAAAAAATACATAAAAGACCAGAAATATGAACGAAAACCATTGGTTCGGATTTTAGCTTATTGCGCAATGCCAAATCATTTTCATCT
>JACPTT010000022.1 GCA_016192645.1 Candidatus Levyibacteriota bacterium
AGAAAGAGCTTCTTAAAACTCCAACAGTTGGAGGAAATTCTCTCTCGGATGTTACAATTCTTCACCTCCTCCCTTTCTATTCTTTGAAATAACAGCTTCATTTTGGTCAATTTCATAAATTAAGATTTCGCCGGTTTCGATTTCAAGACCAGAAATATCCGCATCGGAAATGTTTTCTAAATACTTGACCAACGCGCGAAGGCTGTTTCCGTGGGCGACAATTAGAACATTTTTTCCGTTTTTTAAATAGGGGAGTATCTGTGCTTGATAATAGGGGACTACCCTGCTGAACACATCTTTTAGCGTTTCGCCTCCGGGAATTGGGTGATCAAAGCCGCGGCGAATTTTTAAAAATTCTTCGTCGCCGACTTCTTCTTTAATCTGCCATTTATTTTTACCAGTGAACTCGCCATAATCGCGTTCATTCAGCGATAGGAAAATTGCCTCCGAGAGCGGTTTTAATCTCCTCAAGAGTTTCTTTGGAACGTTTAAGGACAGAGGTAAAGGCGCGGTCAAAATGAATATCTTTTAATTTTTTGCAAAGGAAACGGGCTTTTTCCCGTCCCGATTCACTTAAAGAGATATCGGTGAGGCCGGTCCACAAACCTTTAGCGTTCCACTGTGACTGCGTGTGGCGAACCAAGACTAAGTACGCCATATTTCTAGAGTATCTTTATTTGATTTTCAATTGCAAGCAGTCTATTATATTTTGCCACGCGTTCTCCGCGAACCGGCGCTCCAAACTTAACATAATCGGCGGAAACCGCAACGGCAAAATCGGCAATAAAGCTGTCATTTGTTTCTCCGCTTCGGTGAGAGACGATAATTTTGAGTCCGGCGGCTCGTGCCACCTCAACAACCGCCAGCGCTTCCAAAACAGTTCCGATTTGATTTGGTTTTATAATAATTCCGGTTATTGTTTTTTTATCGATTGCCATCTGCAGCCTATAGGGGTTGGTGGCAATTAAGTCATCGCCGGCGACTATCGTGTCATGGGATATTTTTGTGATCAGATTTGCCCAGGCCTGCCAGTCGTCTTCGAAAAAAGGGTCTTCAATATAAAGCAAGTCATATTCTTTATTTAGAGTTTCGTAATATAAACTCAAGTCCGAAGAAGAAAAAGGCATCGCCTTATCCTTTATAAAATACTGCCCGTTGCGATAAAAATGATTAGCCGCCGCATCCAATCCAAAAAATACATCAAAGCCAACTCGCAGATTAACGGAAGCAACCGCCTGTTTTAAGAGCGCAAATGCCTCCATATTTGCCGAAAGCGCCGGTCCAAACCCTCCTTCATCTCCGACAAGTAAAGGCAGATTATTCTGTTTAAGAACCTCTTTTAGCGAGTTATAAATAGTTATGCCGCTTTGAAGCGCCTCACTGTAGGGTTTTGAGGTTGCGGGAATAATCTGAAATTCCTGAAAATTCAAATTATTGCCGGCGTGCAGCCCTCCGTTAATAAGATTAAAAAGCAGGGAAGGAATTTTAAGCTGAGTATTTTCTTTATGAATAAATTGCCGTAAGTAAAGAAAAAGCGGAAGAACCGAGCTTTTTGCCGCGGCATCCGATACAGCCATTGAGACGCTTAAGGTTGCGTTTGCCCCAAGTCTGCCTTTATTTTGGGTGCCGTCAAGCTCAATAATGGTTTTGTCGATTTCCTGCTGTTTTGCCGCTTCCATTCCCAAAAGTTTTGGGGCAATAATTTTTTCAATATTTTCGATGGCTTTTAAGACGCCTAAACCCTTAAACCTTGTTTGGTCATGATCCCGCAATTCAACTGCTTCGTAAGTTCCAACCGACGCGCCGGCAGGGACAGAAGCAACTCCGCTTGAGCCATCGCTAAGAATTACCGTTGCCTCGATGGTGGGATTCCCTCGGCTGTCTAAAATTTCTCGTGCTTTGATTTGTTTTATTTTTGCCATACAACTTTTTTTTCGGCTTGGGCAATTGTCTCTCTTGCGGTTTCGATTGCATCAGGCGAAACCGAAATACTGGTTATTCCCCATGATACCAGTTTTTCAACCAGCTCGGGATACATTGATGGAGCTTGGCCGCAAATAGATGAAGTCACTTTGTATTTATGAGCCGTTTTAATTGTGCGTTCAAGCGCCCACAAAACCGACTCATCTAATTCGCTGAATTCTCTTGCCACCTCGGCGTTGTCCCGGTCTGTTCCCAGAAGCAACATTGTAAGATCGTTTGAACCGATAGAAACGCCGTCAATGCCTGCTTCAATAAACTTATCAAGCAAAATAACATTTGATGGAATTTCAACCATCATCCAGAGTTTAAAACCGGTAGAACGGTGTAGTCCAGAAGTTGCAATAAGTTTTTTTACCTCCGAAAGCTCTTTTACCGTACGTACATATGGAATCATCAGCCAAAGATTTTTAAGTCTCTTTTTATTGCGAACCGATTTTATGGCTTCCAATTCGAGCTCAAAAACCGCGGGATCGCAAATATAGCGGTAGGCGCCGCGGTAGCCCATCATGGGATTTGGTTCCTGTGGCTCAAAATCGCGTCCGCCGACAAGATCGCGATATTCGTTGGTTTTCAAATCCGAAGTTCGATAAACGACCGGCCGAGGAGCAAACGCTCTACAAAATGTTTCCAAACCATGCGCGAGCTTGTCGATGAAAATCTTTTTTTTGCCGTCATGAATAAGTTTTTTAGGGTGGATTCCGATTTGCGCCATCATAAATTCCGCCCGAAGAAGCCCAACGCCGTCAACATTTTGAAGAGAGGTGCGATGAGCCAATTCTGGTTCTGCCAGGTTAACATATAATTTCGTAGCTGTTTTGAGGGGCAAGACAACGGGCCGAACAGAGGATGCGGCGGCTGGGGCATGCCCGCCTTTGTAGATTTTTCCCTCCCCACCATTGACCGTAATAACCATTCCGGCTTTAAGCACTTTCGTTGCATTATTAGCGCCAACAACTGCCGGAATTCCAAGCTCGCGCGAGACAATTGCGGCATGTGAGGTCCGACCTCCTCGTTCGGTAACAATGGCAGCGGCTTTTTTCATGGCGGGAACATAGTCGGGATTGGTTTGAGGAGCAACAAGGACCTCGCCGATTCGAATGTTTCCGATTTCCTTTGCCGATTTTACGATCCGAGCAGGGCCCGAGGCGATTCCGGGCGAAGCAGGATTACCACTCAATAATAAATTTTCCATTTTCCATTTTCCATTTCCCATTTCGTCGCCTTTTTGATTTTTGATTTTTAATTTTTGATTTGTTGTTGTGACTGGTCGGGTTTGGACAATATAAATTTTGTTTTTTTCAATTGCCCATTCTGCATCTTGGGGAAAATAATAATGTTTTTCAAGTTTGAGCCCCAGCTTTGCCAATTATTTGCTCGGCAGTCTGTTTAGTCAAAATCGCGAAATCTTTTTTGGAAACCTCGTAGTGATCGGGCGTTACTTTTCCCTGAACAATAAGTTCACCCAAACCGTAAATTGCCTCAATCACGATTTTGGTTTTGTCGTTTGTTACAGGATCAAGCGTAAACATAACTCCGGATGTTTGGGACTCAACCATTTTCTGAACGGGAACGGCAATGCCAATTTTAAAATGATCAAACTTTTTCTCGTGCCGATAAAAAATAGCGCGGGACTCAAATAGCGAAGCCCAGGCTTTTTTAATCATCTGAATTAAATTAGCCTCGCCTTTAACGTTTAAAAATGTTTCCTGCTGGCCGGCAAAGGAGGCAGTTGGCAGGTCTTCGGCGGTGGCGGAGGATCGAACCGCAACCAAGGCGTCTTTTAAGACCCCGCCGAGTTTTTTGTAATGCGCAAAAACTTCTTTTCTTAACTCGTCGGAGATGGTTCCGTTTATGATATATTTTTTAATGTGGCGCGAGCTCTGATTGAGCGATTCGGTGTTTGCAAAATCAGCCGTTTTTAGCAGATGTTTTATTTTTGCCGCCAAATCATTCTCTTTAAGAAACTCATAATAAGCAAATGAAGTAACAATAAAGCCGTCTGGAACCGGAAAGCCGCTTCTTAGCATTTCTCCCAAGTTTGCGCCTTTTCCGCCGACTAATGCCACATCGTCTTTATCAACTTCACTAAAACTAACAACCAGCTTACGTGGTTTTCCCATAATTTAATAGTGGCGGATTTCTAAGAAAATTTCAAGGGGAAAAGCGGTTTGCTATTTGAGAATTTTTTTTAGTTTCTCTACCATGTCTACCGGGGTTGGGTCTTGACCGTATTCAAGCGCCAGGCAGTACGAAGTCCAATCGGCAAGAAGAATACTTGAAAACATTTTGTAAAACACGTCATTCCCTTCCATCTTTATAATTTCAGATTCGACACCTTTCTCCAAAAGGAGGCCAGCGGTTGCTTCATACCGCTTAAGATTTTTGGGGTTATCTTCTAAGTCTTTTAACATAACGATGAAGAATTTGCCTTGAGGATTGGTAAATCCAACCATTTCATTGTGATTTGCTTCGGGAAAAAAATTCCAAAAAGCGGGTGTTTTTGCATTTTCGTTTATTTTGATTTTCCAAATCATTGCAACCGGCTTGTATTTTGGCGAAGCGTAAATAACGGGCGTCTTCCCTTTTAGTTTACGAGCAAGGGCAACGCCTGTTTTTTCAAACTCTACCATGCGGTTGTTTAATTTTGCGGCAAGTGAAAGCATCTCTTTTGTTGTATCGGGCATAAGGCCCTGATTAACCAGTATCTGAAGCATTGATCCAAAAAAATATCCGGTACCCATTCTCGGCTGGAAGTTGGGATACGGAACGGGTAGCTTAACATGTGGCGCCCCATACATTTTACACAGTTCTGCCACTTTTCCGCCGCTTGAAAAACCAACAAACGGAAGACGGTTTTGATTTGCTTCCTCAAGCGCGCTTATGGTTTCTTCCGTATTGCCGGAATACGAGACAATAAAGTTCAAGGCGTTTGGCGCGTAGCTCTGCGGCGGAAGCGAATAATACCTGTTTATATAAATTTCAAAAGGCCTGTACTGCGGATGATTTTTAAAAAGGCTGTTGCAGTAGGTGCGCAGCAGGTTTGCGGGAAGAGCCGAACCTCCCATCCCGCTGATTGCGACATTTTGAAAATTTCCAGTAATTTTTAAATCACGCGTCAAAGAAAATCCCGCCTCAAACTGTGAGGGAGCATCCAAAATAACCTGCCTCAAATTTGATTTATCAATCATACTAGTGCGGTTTAGCGCCGAATGATTGGATAAAAGCGATTACTTCGCTTTTCTTTTCTTCCATTTTTTCTCTTGATCGGGCTTCGAGATTTAGCCGCAACAAGGGTTCGGTATTGGATTTCCGAAGATTAAATCTCCAATCTTGATATTCAACGGATAATCCATCGATAAATTCAATTTTACCATCTTCGTATTTTTCATGCGCAGCTTGAATAATTTCGTCCTTCTTCTCGGTTTCAAAATTAAGCTCGCCCGAAATAAAGTATTTGGAAGTATAAGGTGCAACAAGTTGAGAAAGAGTAGTGTTGTATTTAGAGAGCATTTCTAAGATAAGAAACAAAGGAATCATGCCGTTGTCGCGATTGTAGTTTTCCTTAAAGTAAAAATGAGAGGACATTTCTCCGCCAAACACAGCTCTTTCCTTCTTCATCCGGTCGGCAATAATCGTCATGCCGGGTTTGCAAATAACAGGTGTGCCGCCTGCATTTATGATTGCTTCTTGGGTTGCCCAGACAAGCCGCGGGTCAATAATAATTTTTGCGCCTGGGTGTTTTTTGAGGACTTCGGTTGCAAGCAGGGCCGTAATAAAGTAGCCTTCGATAAAGGTGGCGGTTTCGTCGGCAAAAAAACATCTGTCGCCATCGCCATCCCAAGAAACTCCAAGATCGGCTTTTTCACTTCTTAACAAATCAAGGAATTCTTTTCGGTTCTGCGGGAGAAGGGGATTAGGAGGACCTTTGGGGAAGGAACCGTCGGGCTCGGCGTTAAGAGGAATGACAGTAAGCGGCAGGTTGAACATCGAAATTGCTTTGTTTAAGAGAATAACATCCATCCCAAAATTGGCATTTGCCACAATTTTTGTCGGTTTTACTAGCGTTAAATCAATAAAGGAAGCAACGCGCCTTAAAAAATCCTCCGATATATCTTTTTTTTCAACGCTTCCTTTGTTTTCCGATTCTACATTTACATCGTTTTTAATAACTAAATCGCGAATATCAAATAATCCGGTTTCGGATGAGATAGGTTCTGCACCTTTTTTACAAAAATTCATCCCGTTCCATTCCCGCGGATTGTGCGAGGCAGAAATCGTAATGCCTCCGTCAACCGGAAGCTGCCCAACGGCAAAATAGAACATGTCGGTTGAGACAATGCCGATATCAATTACATCAACTCCGGCTTCAAGAAACGAAGCTAAGGATACTTGATGCAGGCTTTCGCCGGATTCGCGCACATCGCGCCCTAAAACGACTTTTTGGGGCTTATAGAGCTTAATGTAGGCTTTAACAATTTTTTTGGCTATTTCCTCATTAAAATCAGCAGGATAGACTCCTCGGACATCGTACGACTTAAAAATTTGCGGATTTATTGTCATTTATACTATGTTATAAGTCAAGCAAAAAAAAGTCAATTGTTTGTATAAGGGAAAGCGAAAGAGAGCCGGTTTTTTGCGCAAGGTCGATCGCGTAGAGCTGGGCAAAGTTTTTCGTGAGTGCGTCTTTAGTAAACAAAAACGCCTGTCTTTGAAGTTTGCTTTTTTGCCACGGGGCCATTCGTTTAATCTCATCAATTTGCTCCTTTGAGCTCAAATCGGATAGTGCCAAAAGAAGCCGGAATTGACGAACCAGCATATAAAAAACAAACTCTGCTTCCATATTTTCTAATGTTTTGTGAAATAAGGGGATAAGCAGTTTGCCTCTTCCTGGTTTTAAGGAATCAAGGAATAAAAACAGTGACTGAGGAAGTTTAAAGTGCTTAACTTCGGCTTTTTTGAAAGCGGATAAGGACTTTGCGGAAACTTCTTTCCCTTCCCATAAAAAGATGTCGTGATTTTGGTATTTCGATAAATACGAAAGGATTTGATCTTTATCTTTACTTGCTTTTCGTTTTGTTAAAAAATCCTCAAGAAAAAGTGTTTTTTGATCGGAGAACAACTCGCCGCCTTCAAAAATTTGCACAAGATCAGAGATTGCAATGCTTTCGCCATTAAATTCCAGCGGATTTTTTATTTTTTGTTTTTGGCCAACAAGAAAATTTCGCGAGGAAACAATATCGTCACCGTGAATAATAGTAATCATAAGTTAGGTTTTTTGAAATGGGAAATGGGATATTCTTGAAATTGATTTTCTTGACCTCGGGATATCAGGAAGTCAAAGATTCAAGATCAAAGATTTCTCACCTCTCACGTCAAAGATTCCGCCTTCTTATATTCTTTAAACAATTTATTTACCAGCGATCCCAAGTGCCGTCCCCTACCGCGGTGGGGGAGTAGGGCGCCGGAAAAGTTCTTGGGAATATGCAATAATTCATGAATTAGCACTTTTTTTTGTTCATCCGGGTTTAATTTATCAAAATGCTTAGACAAAACCTCAATTACATAGGCAGATTTTATCTTGAGGGCTGTTTGGAAAATTTTAGGAAAAGACCAAATCCGCGCATAAGACCGAGATTTCGACCCATTTGTCCGATAACAAAAAATGCGGGAAGAGTCAATATGCGGCAAATCCAAGACGCGCACTAGGTTTTCTATGTCTTTTTTAATATCCGCTGCTTCATACCACTCCATCTTTTATCTTTTAGTTTTAATATTTGATATTTTATATTTGATATTACTTACGTGTGTTTGTCTGCCACATAGGTTGCGCCGTAAGCCTCGGGTTTTGTTTTTGCCACATATCCGTTCCCGTTAACCATGCCCACAATTTCTTTTATCATTTCCCTCGTTTCGCCGTGTTCACCAACATCAACGTGAATTTCAAGGCGGTAGTCTGGCGATTTTCCGTTTAGAGCTTTTTTAAGAAGCGGGATAAAGAACTTCGCAAAATCCAAAGAGGTAAGGGTTTCGGCATAGATTTTTTCCCGCAGAGTGTGAATCACAACAGAGTTTTTTCTCTGCCAGAAATACCGGCCCCCAAAGCCTTTTCGGTGTACAACAACCGCGGTTATAAGGTCTATATGCTTTTTGCTTGCATCACCATTAGTTTTTTCCTGCGAATCAGTGCCAATAACCAGACTATACAAAGCCTCCGGATCTTCCTCAAGAAAAAGCCTTATTTGCTCAATAACCTGTGCCTGGAGAAGTTCTCCGTACGTGATGTTGTAAAAAATATTTACGTCTTCTTGCATATTCCAATATTCTATTTTACCACTTTTTGCTCACAATTTCAGCAGCCATTTAAGCAGGGTTTTGAAGGCTTTAATTTCTGCAAACGCGCTTTGAAGATAGATTTTTTGATTTGAAAAATCCCGCATGCCCAAAACCGATTTCGGCAGGTTTTCCAACACAATTTTTCGTGTTTCGTTACTTAAAATCGGCGTGCCTTTTATTTTTGAAAGACGTACCAAAGCGGTGTATTGCGCGGTTGCGCTTCCGTCTCTTTGCGTGAGGGAGAATACGGTAAACGGTCCGGCGTTGGCGCTGAGCAAAAATGGAGTTACGGCAACAACATTTTCATCTGACCAAAGAGAGACAAAGACATCTTTATAGTATATCGAGATTATGTAATCGGCAACTTTTTCTTGAGACCAGCCGGTCTCGGTTATAAATACCGGCAGATCCTTTCCGCCAAGCTCTTTTGCCAGACTCCTTTCGTACAAAAAACTCCCAACTCCTTGCTCGCTATAACGAGACGGGGGCTGAGAAAAGCCGGGATTTGGATAGGAATGACTGCCTAAACCATCTACTTGCTTAAAAATATCCGGCACAAAAAGCGCCATTTGGCGCATAAAATCATACGAACGGATTGAAATTGGAGGATTATTAGCCGCGGCATTGTCAAGACCGGCTGTGATAATAAAAAAATCTTGGCTTCTTGACCTAAAAACAGTTGCCGCGTAACTTAGGATTTTGGCATATTCAGAGGGGTTGGCATCGCCACCCCATTCGTCTCCCCTATTCGGCTCGTTAAAAACAACGATATAGCGGTTTTTTGTGGGCCAGTCAAGGGAGTTCAGGAAGTTGGCAAAATCTAAAACATCGGCAAAAGTCGGTTTTCTCCAGACTCTTGTATTGAAATAGTCATTTTCAATGGCAAGCCGTATGAGAGGTATCATATGGAGTTCTTTTGCCTTATCCATAAACCCCTGCCACTTTTCTAAATCCCGATCGCCGGCCTGAATTGGAATGGTAACATACCCCCACTCGCCGCCACTGCTGTTCACAAGTCGGGCAGCGTCGGAGATTTCGCTGGGAAAAAGGATGTGAACGCCGAATTTATTGTTGGGGACAGCACGAGGATCTTGCGCCGCATAGATAGGATAATTGCGGCCTGCTGCCGCAAGGAGAGCAAAAGCTATAAATATATTAACAAGCAGATGTAATTTCATAATTTTTACTCAAGTAGAATTGTTTCGACAATCTTATCGGCGATAAACAAATGACCCTCGTTTGATGGGTGAATGCCGTCGCCGGCATTGACGAGGTATGCGGCGCCAAACTGTCCGTTTTGCTGCGACGGATGGTAGGCATCGATCAGAGGCAGGTTAAACGCTTTTGTAAAATCTACAGCACTGTTAAGCTGTTCGATAATTCGAAGCGCATGCGTGTATGCTTGTTCCTGCGGCCAATTGATGCCATTTTTGCCCTTTCCAAACCCATAGCCAAGCGGCGCAATTTCGGCAAGAAGGTAAACTCGCGGCGAAACAGCCTTTGCTTGCTCGACCAATTCGGTTAGTGTTAGCCAATACCTATTTACATCATGCGGATCAAAAGGATTGTAGGCAAATGATCCAAGAATAAGCACATCCGGGTGAATTTCGGCAATCGGCGGGTATTGGCGGGTTTTATTTGCAAATGACTGTGGAAATCGATCAAGCCCTTGCTTTATATTTTCACCGCCAATACCATAATTATAGAGTTGAAATGTGGTTTTTGGATACTTGCTCTCCAGTGCTTCCGCCAAAAACTCGAGTTTTTCGCCCATGGTATCAACCATCGAATCGCCATAAAGAGCAATTGTATAGGTTTGCTTTTTTAAGCGCTTGGTGGGTACCGCGCTTGGTAAAACATATGGTGTTGGCGTCAAAGTGGGTATTTGCACAGGGGCAACGGCTGATTTTACCGCCGCTTTCGGACTAATGGGGTTAAGAAGTACCAAGCTATAATTTTTCGGCTCCAGATAGGCTGAAGCAAAAAAAAGACCTCCGAGTAAAACAAGTACTCCCAGAAGGAAAAGGACGGCTTTTTTCATGCGACCATTATATATCGAAGATTAATTAAAACCAAGCACCTTAAAAAGAGCAGTGAGGGTTTTTTTAAGTTCGGAGACGTCGGATCTTTTTTGCT
>JACPTT010000023.1 GCA_016192645.1 Candidatus Levyibacteriota bacterium
TAATTGAACTTTACCTAAACGTTGCTCCTTACGGGGGTACTGCGGTTGGGGTTGAGGCGGCAGCAGAGCGTTATTTTGGCAAGAAGGCAAAAGAACTGGATTTGGTTGAATCGGCAATTTTGGCAGGATTTCCGCAAAGGCCGTCCTTTTATTCTCCTTATGGTCCGGATCCAGAGGCATATATTGCGCGTACTGAGCAGGTAATAAGAAGAATGCGCGAAGACAGATATATTACTAAGAAGCAGGAAAAAGAAGCCGTAGCCGCGCTTCCAAAAGTAAAATTTGTGGCAAAGGGACAGTCAATAAAAGCGCCGCACTTTTCTTTTTATGTAAAAAACCTGCTGATTGAGCAGTTCGGCGAGGCGCTGGTTGAGCAAGGGGGCCTCCAAGTTACAACCTCACTTGATTATAAATTGCAAAAAGAGGCAGAGATAATCGTGGAGGAAGAAGTCAACGCCGCAAGATTTTTACAAGTTGGGAATGGAGCAAGCGTTGTTTTAAATCCGCAAAATGGTGAAATTTTAGCGCTTGTTGGAAGCCGAGATTTTTTTGCAACAGAGTCGGCAGAAATAAAAAAAGACCAGAAGCAACGTTTTGAAGGGCAGTTTAATGTGATTACCCAAGCTCTTCGCCAGCCTGGCTCGGCAATAAAACCGGTTACTTACGCAACTGCCCTGGAGCGGGGTTATACAGCAGCATCGCTAATTATGGATACCCAAGTGGTATTTCCAAATCAGGGACAGGAAGACTACAAACCAAAAAATTATGATGAAAAATTTCATGGGCCGCTCCAACTGCGTTTTGCTTTAGGATCTTCGATAAACATTCCGGCCGTAAAGCTCTTGGCGCTGGTTGGTATTAAAAATATGCTTACTACTGCTTATAATTTAGGTTTGAGTACGCTTGCGCCAACCTCGGAGAATGTTCGGCGTTTTGGTTTATCAATTACGCTTGGCGGTGGAGAGGTAAAACCACTTGATTTAGCTTCATCTTATGCCGCATTTGCCAATGGAGGGTATAAGGTTGAGCCGGTGGCAATTCTTAAAGTTACAGATCCAAAGGGGAAGGTTCTGTATGAGTACAAAAAGTCTTCGAGTAAAAGACGAGTTCTAAGCGAAGAAGTTGCCTTTATTATCTCACACATGCTTTCGGATAATAATGCGCGCTTAATAACTTTTGGCGAAAATAGCTATCTTAATATCCGCGGAAGAACGATTGCGGTTAAAACCGGAACAACGGACGATAAGCGGGATAACTGGACGATTGGCTGGACACCGAGTATTTTGGTTGCTACCTGGGTTGGCAATAACGACAATAGTCCGATGGGTAATGTTGCTTCGGGCGTTACCGGAGCAGCGCCGAACCGCAAGGGCCAAGCCCTATTTATAAGCAGTTGAAGGTTTCAAAAGCCGATACCAACAAGCTTGCCAGCGACAGCGAAGTAGAAAAAGGAGAGTATGAAACCCGTAAGTTTATTGTTTTTTCGGAAAACGATCCTATTTTCGCTGACGGAAGAAATCGCTGGCAGGAAGGAATTGATGCTTGGATAAATGAGAAGTATAAGGACGATCCTCTTTACCATCCGCCAGCCGAGAAATCAACCCGAGTAATTTCCGACAACCCAACGCCTACCCCAACACCTACGCCCATTCCTTAGTCTTTTAGGGTTGCCTTGAATTTTTCTTTATTTACACTTCCTTTACACCTTCGGGGTGTCTTACGATTACACCTGCGGTATATGTCAATCTTCAGAATCTATTAGTTGGTGTTTTATGCTTTCTAGCTTTTTGCCGTAATCTTCCTGATCAAGAACAAATTGTTTATATTCAGAAAGAGATTTGAATTGATCAAGAACCACTTCTTTAGAACAAGTGTCATTCTTAATGAAACCAATATATTCCATATAAGAAGACCTAGAAAGATGTAATAGTTGTTCGTTCGTTTCTATATGGACCGCCTTGAATTCTCCCTGAAGCATTGGTCCAATTCTTCTATTTTTAACATTAAAATATTTTGTATAACTATTACTTAGTTTGCTTATAAATTCTGTGATTCCCCCTTCGCGTTTTTGCCGTAAGAGAAAGTGAAAATGGTTAGGCATGAGGCAATAACATATTACTTCAACAATTCTTTTATTGGTATCCAATTCATGAGTTGTAGGTGTAAAAATCGAAAACTTGGGCTTAGCACAATCTATCATGTAATAGAGAAATGTTTTTGTAAATCGGGTATAGTCATAAAAACTAAAAAAAATTTGCATTTTAGCAACGCCTCGATTAAAAACATGGTAATACTCCCCATTCACAAAGGGAACAACTCTTGAAGACATAATGCTAATAGCAGTAAATCAGAATTTTCCGCAGGTGTCAACGTAACTCACCCCCGGGGTGTAATCGGAGGTTTTGGAAAAATTCTAAATTCATAGTAACTACCACCCGAACTCACTATAGAAAATCTCTTTTTTTATATTTTCGATTGCCTTCTTGATATAAGAAATTGTGTTTTTAGGTAACTTATTGACAGGAAACCATGATAAATCATCACATTTATCTTCCTCCATGATTTTCGGTTTACCCTCCCAGGTATTACTGAGATAGAAAATGTTTATGTACTCCGCTGGATCCCCTCTCTTGTGCATAACGTGTTTGAGTTTAAGATGTTTAGAATTTACAATAATTCCAGCTTCCTCTTTTGCTTCACGCACTAATGTTTGCGTAGCCGGTTCATCTCTTTCTAAATGTCCAGAAATTAATCCATAATTACCATCCTGATGTCCTGTTTGAAACCTTCGTTGAAGTAGCACTTTTTTACCTTTTTGAAGAATAAGAAAAACCGCTGCATGAAGTTTAAATCGTTCCATTTTATTCTTTCAATTTTGCATTGAATTTTTCTTTAAGGATAGAGAGAATTTTTTCGCGGATTTTTGCCACCTCTTCGGTTGTTAAGTTTCTTTCTTTGTGCTGGTAGACGATGTGGAAGGTTCTTGTATTTTCAAATTGATCTAAAAGCGAAACCGCGGCAATTAGTAAGCTTTGTTTTTTTATTTCCTTGATAAGTTCGCCTGTTTTCACATTGCTATCGGCAACAATTGCCAAGTCTTCAATAACCGGTGGGTATTTAGGGATCGGTGAGAAGGTTTTTTGCGGTTTTGCTTTTTTAAAAAATTGCGAAAAATTGAGCTCAAAAAAGATGCCTTCGTCCAAAACTTCAAGATAGGGCGTTGGGTCCTCGCTGTTTCCTAATTCTTGAAAAAGTCGCTCAAGTATGCCCTTTAATTCAAAGAAGTTTTTTGCTTTTGAGACTGCGGAAAGCATGTATTCTTCGCTTGCGTTATCCAATGTTTTTCCAAGATACACTTTTCCAAGCTCAAAAAAATTTAGTTCCAAAGAGTTTGGCTTATTTTGCCGCAAGGCTTTTAAAAGATTTATTTTGAGTGTGGGCCGCAGATACTCAAATTCCCGACTTACCGGGTTGTCAACGCGCAGGGTTTTCTGCGGATCAACGCCCGAGCTTAAAAGATCCGTTTCACTTACGAGACTATAGCTATAGATTTCGGAAAACTCTGATGCAACAAGGATTTGCTTGGCTTTTTCTTCGATTTTATAATCTTTATAGTAAGGAATCTGTTGGGTGGGCAATTCACCAATGGGTATTGATTTTGGAAAATTGTTATAACCGTAAAGTCTTGCGACCTCTTCAATTAAATCCTCCTCAATTTTGAGATCATTTCGATAAGTTGGAATTATCGCTTCAATAATATCTTTTGAGAGTTTTTTAGGAGACAGATTGAGATTTTTTAAGATTTGCAAAACTTTTATTTCTTTAATTTCAATCCCCAGTATTTTATTAAGTCTTTCAAGGGAGAGTTTAAGTCTCCAAGGTTTGAAGTCGGTTTTTTTAAAATCATAAAGATTGCTTGCTGTTTTGCCTCCGGCAAATTCTAAAATAAGATCAACACAGCGCGCAAGCGCTTCAACTGTTCCACCCGCGTTGACTCCCCGTTCAAAAATGCTACTTGCTTCAGATCGAAGACCAAGCGATTGGGATGCGCGCCGAATCAGCCCTGGATTTTCAACCGGAACCCTAATTACAATTGTTTTTGTCTCTTCAAATGTTCCACTATTGAATCCTCCTTTTATTCCGCAAAGATCGATAATTTTTTTCTCATCGCTTATCACAACAGCGTCTTTTGGCAAGCGATAAGTTGTCCCGTCAACGCTTTTGAACGATTCTCCTCCTTTAGTTTGGTGAACCGTCATAATATTTCCTTTGATTTTATGGTAATCAAAAGCATGCAGCGGATTTCCCAGCTCAAACATGACATAATTTGTGATATCAACAATATTATTTATTGGCCGCTGGCCGATTTTAATTAATCGTTCTTTAAGCCATTTGGGAGAGTTTTTAACAGTAATGCCATCGATAATAATTGCAGTAAATCTTGGATTGATCTCAAAATCGGTTTTTATTGTCAGGGGTTGAACCCCTTTAGGGGTTGAACCCCTAAAAGTGGTTTTGAGCTTGGGATATTTAATGGCTTTACTTTCAATTACGGCGATTTCGCGGGCGATGCCAATAATTGAAAGCCAGTCAGGCCGGTTCGGAGTAACCTCAAACTCAAAAATCGTATCGCCATCAACTTTTGTAATCTTTTCTGTTCCCAACCCCACCTCGGTTAAGCGCGCGCCGAGTTCCTCGGGTTTTAATGCTATATCG
>JACPTT010000027.1 GCA_016192645.1 Candidatus Levyibacteriota bacterium
AATTATTCCCCGATTTAAAAACTACAAGCGTTGCCGAAATCGTTGCGATTTGCCAAAGAGAAATAGAGAGAGGATCCGAGTTTCTTGTTGATGCTGCTCAAGACAACGCTGTAGCCGCAGGTGTTGTTGATGCACTTTCAAAAAGTGGGGTGCCAGTGGTAGGCCCTACAAGAGCTGCCGGACAAATCGAGTGGAGCAAAGTTTGGGAACGTGAGTTTGGGCAAGCAGAAAGCCTTCTGCAGCCTTCCTTTAGGGTTTGTCGTACTGAAGAAGAAGGAATTTTATATATCAACAGTCAACCAAATCAAGCTTGGTTTGTTAAAGCTGATGGGCTTACCGAAGGAAAAGGGGCGCTACCAGCAGAGAACAATGATGAGGCTATAGAAAGAATAAAAGAATTAAAAAGGCGATTCCCCGAAGCGGCGCAAACCTATCTTATCGAGAATTTTCTGGATATGCAATAAGCGATGGTACTCAATTTCAAACTGTTGGTTTTGCCGAAGATCATAAACGAGTTAATAATCACGACGCACCCGATCAAGGAGAAAACACCGGCGGAATGGGATGTAATACCCTTTTTTTACCCGATGATCTTTTGAAAAAAGTTCAATTTGATATCTTTAAAAAAACATTTGAAGGAATGGCCATACGAGGAAGACCATATAAAGGGGTCTTGTATCTCGGTGGAATGGTTGTGAGGCAAAACGGAACAAACCCCTTCGTTATTGAATTTAATGCCCGCTGGGGTGATCCGGAAGCGCAAATAATTGTTCCTAGTCTCGTTGTAAATTTATTTGAGGCAGGAATTGCTATTGCTCAGGGAGACATCTCGCACTTTAGATTTAAAACCGATGGGAAAACACGAGTAGTAGTTACAGGCGCATCACGAGGATATCCTGGAGCTTATAAGGCAATTTTAGGAAAAGAGATATTCGGTATCAACGATGCCAGAAAGAAAGAAGGAATAACAATTTATGGCGCCGGAATGAAGGTTACTGAGGGAAAATACTTTGCAAGCGGGGGAAGACTATTTTACGTAGTTTCGGAAGGAAAAACAGTCGCCGAAGCACAAGAAAGAGCATATGATGCTATGTCGGCGATACACATCGAAGGAAATGGGCTTCATTATAGAACCGACATTGGCTGGCGAGCCACCCGAAGAGAAACCACCGCCGCTTACCCTTTAATCTCCTCTTAAAATATGCTATTATTAAATTATGGATACTTTTAGGAAACATCGGAAGTTTTGGATTGTTGTCTCAGTCATTGCCGGCACGGCTTTGGTTTTAACATCCTTTCTTCCATATTTGGCGCTTCTTTAAGGCAAACTTATGGACTTGCAAACTCCCATAAAAGATGCCGGAAGGTTATATAAAATGTATAGCCGCAGGCTTGAGAAGCTGGGAATAAAAACGGTTGAAGATTTTTTATACCACACCCCCTTTCGCTACGAAGATTATTCTCTTGTCTCAAAAATAAAAGATGTTCAACCCGGCGAAATAGTTACAATCCAAGGAACAATTGCAGAGATCAAAAACCAGTACACACACAGATTTAGAACTCTTCAAAGGGCAAAAGTTGAAGATCAAACTGGAACAATTGATATTACTTGGTTTAACCAACCATTTCTTCTCAAAACCCTAAGAATAGGGGAGAAAGTTTCGCTCTCGGGAAAAATCGAACTGTTCGCTAAAAAACTCGTCTTGCAATCCCCGGAGTACGAGATAATAAACGGAGAAACTATTCATACCGGCCGTCTTGTTCCCGTGTATCCCGAAACCAGAGGCGTTTCCTCTAAATGGCTGCGCCGCCAAGTCGCTACAATTCTTCAAGAACAAAAGGAGAGTATATCTGAGTATATTCCTTACTCAATTATTAAAAGCGTTGACTTAATAGAACTATTAGATGCTTTTGAGCAAATTCATTTTCCAAAATCATTAGATTTAACTAAAAAGTCGAGGCAAAGGCTATCATTTGACGAGCTATTTTTGATCCATCTGGCAGCTCTGACGCGAAGAAAAATCTGGGAAAAAAACCTCAAAGGATATCCATTCTCAATCTCAAAGTTCAAAAAAAATATACAAGCATTTTGGCAGAAACTGCCGTTTGAGCTAACTCAAGCCCAAAAAAGAGCTGTACGCGAGATTTTTGCCGACCTTGCCTCCAAAAAACCTATGAATCGGCTTTTGGAAGGCGATGTTGGCAGCGGAAAAACAGTGGTCTCGGCAATCGCCATGTTTCTGGCACACTTAAATGGTTTCCAATCAGTTTTAATGGCGCCGACGGAAATTCTTGCCCAACAACACTACCATACTATTTCCAAACTTCTTACGCCTTTTGGTGTAAGAGTTGTACTAGTAACGGGATCGAAGAAGTTTAAGATAGGAAAGGGTACCACGAGTACCACAGGTATCACGGGTACCACGGGAATTAAAAAATTTGCTCGTGATACTCGTGGTACTTTTGATACCCGTGATGCTTTTCCTTTTGATATTCTTATTGGAACTCATGCTGTTTTATCAGAAAAAATTGAATTTGAGGGTCTGGGGCTTGTGGTTATTGATGAACAACAGCGATTTGGGGTTGAACAAAGAGCAATTATCAGATCGAAAGGAAAAAATCCTCATCTTCTCACCATGACTGCAACCCCCATACCGCGAACTGTTGCCCTTACTCTTTACGGCGATTTGGATCTATCTTTTTTGGATGAGATGCCAAAAGGCAGAAAACTTGTTAAAACCTGGCTCGTCCCGCTGGAAAAGCGGGAAGCAGCTTATGAATGGATAAAAAAACAAATCGCAAAAGGCGATCAAGTCTTTATTATCTGCCCGTTTATCGAAGAGTCTGAGAGCATGCAAACCGTAAAAGCCGCAACAGTTGAGTTCAGTCGGTTGAAAAAAGCTGTTTTTTCGAATCTCACTTTGGGTCTTTTGCATGGAAAACTCAAAAGCAAGGAAAAAGACAAAGTCTTACAGGAATTTCGAAATGGAGAAATTGACATTTTAGTCGCAACGCCGGTAGTTGAAGTTGGAATTGATATTCCAAATGCAACGATTATTCTTATTGAAGCGGCCGAACGCTTTGGTCTTGCCCAGCTTCATCAACTGCGAGGAAGAGTTGGCAGAGGAGACAAACAGTCTTACTGTCTATTATTTACCGAATCTAAAAGCGAACACACCCGCAAACGTCTTAAAGCCATGGAAGCAATGCATGTGGGTGCGCAGCTTGCCGAGCTTGACTTAAAACTACGAGGAGCAGGGGAGCTTTATGGTACGAAACAGCATGGAGTACAAGAGCTAAAAATCGCAAGCTTTTCCGATTTTGCCTTAATTGAAAAAACAAGGCGCGAAGCGGAAAAAATCTTTCCAAATCTTTCCCAGCATCCTCTTCTTGAAAAAAAACTCAAGTCAATGACGGTTCAAGATGTTTCACCGGATTAAACTATATAGACGGTGGCACAACAGATAAACGGGTGTTATTCGAAGAAAACGAATAGTTTACAATAAGGGGAACAATCGTTGCGTCTGGTAAGTTAAATAGATTTCGCAATCCTTCTATATATCTTCTAAGCTGTGCCGACTTACCTCCCTGGCCGAATTCAATAATAAAAATAATGACGTCAGGAATAATACCAATAAAGTCGGCATGCCCATATGATCCCAAGTTAACCTCCGAAAAACCAATAGGTTTTATATGACCATTGTTTCCTGGGGAATATAATAGCCTAATCACCTTTTCAGGATTTGCAGCAAAGAAGTGGATGTTTCGCTCATGATGTCCTACTTGCTCGCTCAGCAGTAAGGATAAATCTTGTCTTGAAGAGAGTTGTTCAGCTAACCTCTCGAAACCATGAGAGTTAGGATGCTCAGGTAAAGGAACATAAACCCTGGGATCGACCGCAATCGTCCATTTCCCTTCATCTTCAGTAAAAAATGTATGTTCCGCGCTTCTGGCGATAGATGCTGGTATATCACCGTTTGGTTTAATTCTAAATCCTGATCGTATTTCTTCTAATTCCGCTAATAGGGCAGAGGAACTACCGTCTAGAGATCGAGGAACTTCGCCTAATGCCATTATTTTTTACAACTCTTGAAGGTCTTGATCTAAACTTTGCAAATCAGCATCTAAATTGTCAATCTCCAAAGCATCCAATTCTTGTTGCTCCTCAACGGTAGCCGGTGAGGTAGTCTGTAAAGGCAACTGTTGATTCTGACCACCTAAAAGATACACTGCCAAAACAGCAAAGATTAGAATTGCGGCCGAGGCAACAATAATAAAAAACGTTTTACTATCTTTCATATTTTTATTGCGCTACTGCGCCTCCTGTTGCGCTATTTGGATTTACTCCGCTTGCGCTTGCAACTTTTGCCAATTCTTTGACGGCATTTTGTACTGCTTGTTTTGCATCAACAACCATTTTGTGAACATCCCGTAAATCTTTTCTGAATTGGCTAACGGTTGCGCCGACGCTATTTCGAAGGCTCTTCTCATCGGAAATCGAAACTACATACTCTTTTGCCGCTTGAGCCGAAACCGCAGTTTTTGCGCTATCGATAGCCGCTTGGGCGTCTGCGATGGCTGCATCCGCCAAAGCCGTGTCTTTGCCATTTGCCTTTGCCTCCGCCGCTTTCTGACTGACTCGCTCAAGAACAGATTGTAGTTTTGTCAAGATACTAACGAAGCGAACTGTATAAACCTCATTCATATTCGCAATTTTAGTATCAATGCGCTCAACTGCGGCTTTCTTTTTCTCGTCTTTAATTGTTTGCAGGCGCGTTTTAAGTTCTTCTCTTTTTTGCTGTGCGGCTTCTTTTCTTTGCACTGCGGCATCTCTTTGATTCTGCGCTCTATTTTGCGGTGTACCCTGAGCATAAACAACAAGAGGAGCGGCGAGGAAAACAAAAAGAAGCAAAAGTGAAACAAGTATCTTTGGCCTCATAAAAACATCTTATCTCTAAATCTCAAACATGTCAAGTCGCCAACTCTTTAACCGCTTCGACGAGGTCGCTTCGGTGAAAGTATTTAAGCAGTTCTTTATCCCAATCTTTCTGAGTAATATCAATTAGGGGTTCAACCCCTCTTCCTTCCGTTGGCTGACCGTCTTCGCGCAGGGTAATGGTGTGGACTAAAAAGAGTGAGTATTTTTCTTTTGGGTCAATCTCGGTTTTAAGATCAAATACCCGCTCAATTGTTCCCCAGCCCTTGGTTCTTGTTCCCACCAAAACCCCAGTATTATACCTTTTTAAAACCGAGGCAATAATCTCAGCCGAGGACTGGGTGTTTTGATCAACAAGAATCACAACATTTTTATAAGGAACAAGGGCGGGCAGCCAATCGGTTACTGTTTTAACCGGAATCGGCTTGCCCCTTCGATAAAACTCAAAGGCGTATTGGTTTTTGCCAATAAAAGGTCCTAAAAACTGCGGCAAAAGATCGATTGAACCGCCAATGTTTCCGCGCAAATCCAAAATTAGCGCATCGCCCTGTTCTTGCGGTTTTACGCTATTTATCTCGTTTACAAATTCCGCAAATGTCTGGGGAGAAATACGTTTTATCGGAATATACAAAATTCCCGGCTTTATAAATTTATTGCCAACCGTTGGCTCGATTTTGTACTTATCGTAAAGCTCTCGCTTTTGCGGCGTTTTTAAGGCTTCGTAAGCCCGGTTTGCTTCTGCCAACTTTTTTGCCACCTCCTCCGGTTTTTCTGCCTCTTCTTTTTTTATTTCCTCTACCTTCTCTTCATACGCGTTCTTCACCTCTTCCTGAGGCGCTTGCTTTGAAACGCCTAGATTTTTGTAAAGATCGGTTTTGGGATCAACATTTTGAACAAGGTTTTTTAAAGCCTCCTTATTAACTTGAGCATACAAACGGCTTCGATTATTTGGTTTAAGGCTTGCAAGTGTTAGGTCAGAAAGATTAACCGCAAACTCCTTTTTCTTTTGCGGCTCCATGTCCTTTGTAATTTCATTAATAAGTCTCTTTACGCCCTCTTTATTTTGGCTTGCTAAAACCTTGCTTGGCGCAAGCTGCCGTGAGGAGGTAAGGAATAAATTGCTCAATTCATCGTCTTTTATCTCCTCCCAGTAGTTTTGACTGATAATGTCGTATATCTCGCCAACAAATTCCGCGTAAATATCTTTAGGCTGGGTTAGGGAAAGAAAATATTGCGAAGCTCCCCGAAGATGAGTAAAGTTAAAGAAGGATTCGGCGGTCAAAAACAAAACCAAAAAAGCGGTGAATAAGAGAAGCAATTTCTTCATGAGTTTCGGATTTTACCATTATATCACCTAAACCAATTCCGTAGGTGTCAACCTAACTCACCCTTGGGGTGTAATCGGAGGTTTACTAAGTAAATTTATCTGCATGGAGACCGCGAATAGCATTAAAGTTCTTAATACCCACTCTATCCATCCAGCTAATCGAATCGCGGATTAGGTTATGAAAAACAAAAGGCCCAGGCTTTCGTCTAGTAAGGGGAGTTAAAAGTTGAAAGGCATTAGCGCCAGCATAAGCAGCATTTACAACGGGTTCAAACCCATCTAACCCTCCGCAAGCAATGATATCTACTGAACCTTGAGTTAAACGGTATACTTGGGCAATTTGCCTTAAGACAAGACTTCGATACATTGGATGGGCACCGCTTACTCCACCTTTTACATCTACCCACTGCTGTCCAAGATCTGCCTTAATTTCGGAATTAACAGTTGTGTTGGAACAAATTGCGCCAGCAAGTTTATGTCTTAGAATAACCCCTCCCACTTTTTCGGTTCCTTGCGGATCAAGATCTGGAGAAAGCTTTATATAAAGAGGTTTACACACGCCCTTTTTTCTCATTACTTCTTGCATCGCCCAAATTACATCATTAAGAAATCCTTCCTCTTGTAATAAGCCACGCAAACCGGGCGTATTAGGCGAACTAACATTAATCACAAAATAGCTTGCCTGATCACAAAGAAGCTCTGCAACCCAAGCAAAAAGATAGGGGTAAAGTTTTTCCGGAAAACGCTCTTGATCTTGAAGAGCTATTTTATTAAGTCCGATATTTATTCCTATTGGAATATCACTGTCTTTATACCGTTTTAAATACTCCCTTACCGCAAATACCCCTTCGGAATTAAAACCCATGGCGTTAATTAGCGTTTTCGGAGTGGGCTCGTGGAGTCTCGGTCGAGAGTTTCCCTTCTGAGGACGGAATAGAACCGAACCAACCTCAATTAAACTTGCGCCAAGCGTGTATAAAGCAAGAACCATTTTACCATCTTTATCAAGACCCGCCGCTACCATAAATGGATTTTCAACTAAAAGTTGTCCGCTGGCAAGACTTGTTCTTAATCGGCCATCTTGAACGCGACCCTCTCCTTCCGTGAAGTAACCTTCTAAAATTGCAAGCGCTCTTGGATTAGGTTCTAGCAAATTATGCACAAGATCAACTACTATATCGTGCCTTCTTTCGGGATCGTTAAGATAAGGAAGATGCGAGGCGGCCAAATGTCCGAATCTATACGCTTCCTTAAACATAAATCGTTATCTTGCAAAAGATAGCAAATAAAGAAACCTTATTCAAGAGGCAAAAAATTGTCAAGCGTACCGCCGACCTATACCGCCGACCTACGAGGTCTCACGCACGCAACCTACGAGGTCGTCGTTGCTATTATGTTTTCGTGCGCCGACCCCTGGGGTCGGAAGCTAAGGGTTTTGAACTAACTGTTTTTGACCGCTTACGTTAGCAAGCCGAGAAGCGGATTAGATAGGACACATTACGGACTTAAATAAACTTACTCATTTCAATAAAATCTACGCTGAAGTAGTGATTTGATAATTTCGCTGTTTGCTCAAACCCGATCGCTTTATAAAAGCTAACTGCTCTCCAGCCTTCTCCTGTTGTTAAAAATAGCTTATGTCCACCGTTGGTCTTCGTAATTTTCTCGGCCTTGGACACCAAAGCTCGACCTACGCCTTGCCTCTGCATTGTATGCTTAACAAGTAGCGTTTTTATTTCACCAACACCGCCTTCGACCTTCAACTCCATAGTTCCCATGATTTTTCTACCAGAGTATGCCTTCAAAAAATAAACTTTAGAATCCCATTTGATATCTCTTCCAAAATGCTCGCGGTCGTAGTGTTTCCATTCGGCACTGTCAAACGTCTTCATCGCTTTTGGTTTTCGATTTAATACGACTATCTTTATTGGTTGGGTTATCACAAGATTATCGAGTGCGTTTGGCATATACGTATAGAATAGGGCAATCCCCATTTTCCTCTAAATCTATCTCTGTGTCAATTTCTTCTATAAAAAATTTTGTTCGCTCAAGATGTTTTACCAGTCCCCTCTTGGACATTTTGTAAAAGGAAAGGGGAATGACTATAACGCCTTGTGTACGCTTCGGCTATTTGGTCATAGATGTCTTTAATGGCGGCGTAAGGATCCATTTTTAGAATTATATCAGAAATTTCCAGCGTATGACCTAAGATTACTACCGGCCTCTCCCACGGCCGAAGCCCCAGGAGTTGAGCGTGAAGAAATTTCGCTTTACTTACTAATTATCGCCTTCCTTAATATTTTTTTTAAAAAACTCAACCGAACGTTTCATGGCAGTATCAAAACTGCTTGTTAAGTTATGATCATCTCCTTCATAGGAATAGAATTCAACAGGTTTGTTGGCTTCTTGAAACTCTTTATTTAATTTTTCCGAGAAGCTAAAAGGGACATGAGAGTCGTCTTTGGCGTGGTGAAGTTGGATGGGTCCGGAAATGTCTTTCAGGTAAGAATTGGCTGAGATTGAGTTCCAAAACTCTGGATTTTTCGAAGGCTCACCATACTGGTCAATTAGTCTTTGTCGCCAAGAGGTAGCCCAAAATGGTGGCGTGCTTTGGGCTGCAGTTCTTCTCCTCCAATTATTAAGTAGGTCAGGATAAGAACCAACTACCCCTGCCCAAATCACGCCTGCTTTAATATCTTTGGAAACTACCATTGAGCGCAGAGTTATTCCTCCTCCCATGGAGTGTCCCCACATGCCAATCCGAGTAGAATCTACGAAGGACCCTGAGCCACTCGGCCCTGAGCTCGTGGCCGAAGGGCTTGTCGAAGGGTTCGTAGGGTCTCTCAACTGCTTAATCGAAGAGACAGCATTCAAAACATCAATCGTATAGGCGTTTGAACCATATCCTCCTTCTGCTTTTCCCTCAGAATTACCATGCCCTCGGTAATCAGATTTAAAAACTATGTAACCGTTTCTGGCAAAAGCATCAACATAAGCAACATAGCGCTCGGTTGTCCGATACTGATCCGGCGGGATAAACCCATGATTAAAGATAATCACTGGCCAGCCCGCTTTAGGTTTTATTCCTTGAGGAACTGTCAGGAAAGAATAAATTTTTAATCCATCAGACCGATATGAAGCAATATATTGGTTGTAATTGCTACCAGAAGGCCCGCCTGCCGGCGAGGCAGGCAATGTTTGCTCGATAATGATCTCGCTTCCCGGATAGCTCTGCCTGCGCATATATTCAATAGAGAGAAGATGAAGGTCTTCCGCTGGTCCTCCAAAATTATTTTCTTCTGATGGGGTAATTCTTTGAAAAGAATTTCTGGGGTTTTTCCAAAAAACTGCGCCCACACTAAAAATACCTATGAGAATAAGAAAAATGATTATTTTTGACTTTTTATCACCCATATCACCTAAAAGTTTTAGGATTAATTTTGATTAACTTATCGTCGGTTTCTTTGGGATTTCCTCGGCCATCGGTATTACTGGTAGTGATATATAAATAATTATCAGGACCCAAAACTACTGCTCTAATGCGGCCAAATTGCCCTTGAAAATGCTTTTTTAACGATTTATCGGCGATTTTATATTCAAAAAGAGCTTCGCCGCGAAGTCCGCCGAAGAAAATACTCCCATCTAAAAAAGCGGCTCCAGCCGGCGCCCAGGTAACATCTACTCCTGATTGAATAATAGGATTAACCATT
>JACPTT010000024.1 GCA_016192645.1 Candidatus Levyibacteriota bacterium
GCCCCACCGTTAGCTATCACCTGCGTCCAGCTATTCACCTGAAGCGGCGTAGCAAGAAGGTATCCCTGTCCAATCCCGTAATGGTAAGTATCTCCCAGAAACCACGGCTCGCCAATTACTTCTTTCTTCCAGTCCGGCGTTGGAACAAGTCCCTTTGCCTCTCCTTCTAAATCGATCCCCAGCCGATCTCCCACCCCAAACTTTTTAGCCATTTCCGAAAGCTTTTCAACGCCCATCATTTCTGCCAGTTTGTAAAAGAAGATGTCGTTGGAGCGTTTAATTGCCGAAACAACATTCAACAATCCCTCTTTCTTGCCATACTGAATAAAATACCAGTTGCCAAAAGAGAACGGCCCAATCGAAATAACTCCTGTGTCCTCAATCTGAAAATTCTCGTCTATAGCTTTTCCCTCAAGTCCTGCCGAAGCAGTTATGAGCTTAAAAGTTGAGCCCGGAGGATACGTTCCCGAGATCGCACGATTTAGTAATGGTTGATTTTGATCATCCAAAAGAAGCGCAGAAACATCTCTATAGGCAGATTGCGAGGCAACCAGATAATGCTCGCCCATGGTAAAAAGATTTGGATCAAATGACGGCTTTGAAATAAGCGCCAAAATTTCTCCTCTTGGCGTTGCAACAACAACCGCTCCTTTTTTTATATCTTTTATCGCCTCGAATGTCGCTTGCTGAAGTTTTAAGTCAAGCGTGAGCATTATATCCGAACCGGCTGTCGGATCCGTTTTCCCCAGTGTTCGAACAGCTTTCCCCATTGCATCCACCTCAGTAAGCTCTTTTCCATCTCTGCCCGCAAGCCTTTCCTCATATGCTCTCTCAATCCCCATTTTTCCAATCAAATCCCCTCCTCTTCGACTGCTAAACTCTTTTTTTTGCAGTTCTTCCTTTGAAATCTGCCCAATGTAGCCTAAAACATGCGAAAAACTCTCTTTATACGGATACTGGCGAAGACTATCAATCTCCAAATTTTTTTCACCCAAAGCCAAAAGCGGCAGTGCTTGTTCCCGCGTTAAAACCTTTGTTTGATCACCCATTGTTTGGCGAAAACCCGGGATGTTAAAAACCAGTGGAGTTCCATTTCTGTCAAAAATAATCCCTCTTGGCGCATAAACGGTCGTTGTTTTAGTTCTGTTGCTGTCTGCAAGAAGCCGATAATACGATCCTTGGATAAGTTGGAGATCCGCAAGTCTTATTAAAAACACGACAAACACAATCAGAAGAAGCAGTGGCAATAAAAACCCCCGCATGCCACTGCTCTCTTTTGAAAAATGCTCATCATGCCTTTTTGAGGATATCTTTTCTGTACGGATATAGTCGCCAAAGGCAATACCGGGCTTCATAGTTTAAAATACCTCAGAATCTGAAACGATCCCACCGCAATAATTGAACTTAAAAGCGCCTTCTCAAAAATCAAAGACTGTCCAAATACCAAAAGATAAGACGTGCTTGCAAAGAATGAGGCAAAGCACCAAAATAACATCAAGCACCACTCCGGCAAAAAATGCCGCTATAAAAAGCCAAGTTTCCCGCTTTAGCGCATAGAAAACAACAAGCAATATAAAAGCCAGAGGAAGCGTAGTTAAAACTCCCAAAACGACAGCCAAAAAAAGCAAGAGCAATAATAATAAACGCTCCATGGTTCTGTCTTTTGATTATACGATACTTTTGCTTTTTTTGAAGAGATCCTATATAATCACCTACTATAGGTTATGAGCGCTGAGCAAGGCCCTTCTGTCCCAAGAAAATTTAATATTTCTCCAAAAACGCCAAATGAAATGCTTGTTTCCTCTCTATTTTATTATAAGACTCGAGAGCAAATTAGCAATGACATCGTAGCCAATACAACAGAGGTCGCAGGAGGCTTTGACTGGGAAAAGATTATAGGTAGACACTTTGCTCTCATTCACCAAGGACGAAGATATATCGGAAGAGCGGCAATCACCTTTTCTGTTGCACAAACCATAGGCTCTGCCGCGGCAAACATGGGGTGGAATATGCATTCCCCAGAAGCTGTCTATATGAGTGGCTATCATGTTCTCTATGTCTTAAAAAAAACATTGCGAGGATTCAACCAAAGAATTGAGGACACAGAGGAAGGAAAAAGAACCTTTTTAAATGAGGAGGCACGATTGGCAACTCTTCAAAAAGAACGGACAGAGGCCGAAAGACTCAAAAGAGCAACAGCACACCTTAAAAATTCTCTAAAAGAATATGCGCATCAAAATCTGCCATATTCGCAGGATGATCTCTATCTGAAGATTCTTCAAGCGCTTATCTATATCAAGGGGAAGCGTTTATCAAGCTCTGAGCGAAAAAAGGTTTTTGAGCTACTTAGAAATAATAGTCTAGACCAAGCTTTCAACATCCTTAAGTAGGTTACATTAGGAGAAAAACTACTGTTAGCTTTTGAAAATCGAGCAAGCTTTTGACCTTTGCCGTTTGAAAGAGAGCGCTCGGTTTTTTCTCAACCGCGACAATCTTCCCAGCAATAAGGTCTTCGGGCAAGCCAACTCCCCCTGCATTCAAATCGCCTTTTGTTACAACTAAATCGGAAGGAGAGATTTTTTCCGAAAGAAGCACATTTTCAATAACCATCTCTCCCCCGGTTCCCCGAACAACCCCAAGCGCCGAGGAATTATTTGCCGAAACCGTTCTTACTGTCAAAGAAATATCCAAACTTGTTGCCAAAGCAACATCGGAGAGGTTTTGAGAGACCGAAACTATCTTTCCAACCAAATTATTTTTATACACCACCGCCTGCCCCACTTTTACCTTATCTTTTAATCCTCTATTGAGGATAAAATGCGAGGGCTCACTTACTCCCGGCAAAAAACTTGGACTTGCGATGATTTTTGCCGGAAGCAAATCGGTGCTTTTGGGATATGGCGTTTGGAATTGATCCCGCAGGGCCACCACTTCTGTCTCCAAATTTTTTTTCTCGGCAAGTTGAGTTAGTAACTGACTATTTTCTTTTTTGAGTTTTTCTAAAGCAGAGTCGTTTAGAGTGGCGGGGATGCTTCTTGTTATTTGATTTACAAAACTTGCAATCGGAACAAGCACCGTCTCCAGAGCTGATCGAACGCCGCCCAAAATAAGAAAAAGAAAAATGTGAGGAAAAAATTCTCTCGCCTCCGCATGCATCTATTGTAGGCGCTCTTGTTCTTCCTGACAAGCCCCTTGACAAAGATTTTTAAGGCAGGTATAGTAGAACTAATAAGATAAATCAAGAGCGATGGGGAGAGTTCTGGCTCGATGATCCATCCAGCAACCCTGAGGGAACTCGAAGGGTGCTCCACCCAGCCCAATAAGGGAAGGATTGGGTCCTGAGCGAAGCCGAAAGGACAAAATCAAACATAAACCTCTCTTATTGAGAGGTTTTTTGATGGTGTTAGGAGGTGTAAATTTCTGAAAGAAATACTCAAACATATTCCGCCTAATGGAATAGACTATTGGCACGACGAAACCGATCTTGTAGAACCAATTGGCAAACAAGTGAAGAGTAACCCCGTCGTCAAGATACCAATTTTTAGCTCCCCTTCAAATCCCTACCCAGAGGAAGACTAATCCTTCTTGGTTCGTAATTACATTGTAATTACGGAGAGAAAATCCCCGTAGCTTTGTAAAGTGTGGCTACGCCGATCCCGTATCCCTGCCTGCCGGCAGGCAGGGGAATAGATAGAACGAAACGGTAAATGAGGCGTAGGGTTCATTAACCTAGACTCCTTAAATACTGTAAATATTGGGCTGGGGTCAAAACAATAATCCCCAAATCTGCATTAATCTTTTGCCTTCTAAAATGGCGAACATTGTAAGTTAATAAAAATCGAGCTTTTGCTTTGACTGCTCCGGCAATAATATGTGCATCATTAGAATCTAAAGTGTAATCTCCAAAATCTTTCTTAATCCTCTCTAAATTATCCTTAATTTTGACCGTTTTTAATCTCTGTTTGATCAGAGTTTGCAGCTCCTCTCTTCTTAAATTCAGCCTATCAACTACCTTTCCAAGCTCTATTTTGGAAAAATTTGAAATTATGAAATTTGTCTCGCGAAGCGAGATCCCGCTCCGCGGGAAAATTGGTCATTAGAAATTTTCATGCCTTCTTCTTTATTCACAAACAAAATCTCTGTTTGTTTGAGGAAGGGATCAAGAGTCTCCGGTAAAAATAAATGAAAGAGAATTTTGGGGAATTCTATACACTTTTCCAATCTTTTTAGCCACGATTTCACCTCGGCTAATCAACTGATAAACCGTATTCTTACTAAGCTGTAGCATCTCTGCTACCTGCTGGGGGGTATAAGCTTTAGGTAAAAATTGATTGCTAATCATAGTTAAATTGTACCAAACATTATAAAACATGTCAATAGTGCAATAGTAAATTTTACTCTAAAATATACCGATCCCGTATCGGAATAGATAGAACGAAACGGTAATGAGCTGGCTAGCGAAGGCTACCTCAAACCCCCTGTGACTTTGACGCGGGAAAGATATAGCCCGCCTCCCAAGTGTACTTATACTTTGCTACCCCCAAAGAAGTATCCCGTGTCGCATATCTAATTACTTGGTGCAGAGATCGGAGTTAGTCTGCGTCGAGTAAAGTCATATATTAGAATAGGAGCTCTTTGTGCCCATTCAGAAAATTCATCTATCTTTGCTAGATCACCGTTTATTTCAGTAAGTAAACCTTTTAATAATTTGGTAAGAAAAGCTATCTGTTCTGAAACGGGCATTTGTTTTATCTGTTCATCTTTGGACTGCTTCATAAAGAAAGATACGGTAAAATAAGTTCTTACGATTTCACCCAATTTAGTATCATTAGCATCAAGATGCATGGCTCTTCGTATCTCCCTGAAAAAAATTGCAGGTAATAAGACTATCATTTCGCTCGCGATAACAGGTTCGGAGTCTTTTTCGTCAGGAAAGAGATCATGGGAGGCAAGAGGTCCGATGATAGTTTCTTTTCTCCGCTTTTCCTCTGTTGTTTTAACTTCAGTCGTTTTCCTCCAAAAAAGATATTTTCTTCTTTTTTCTGTCCTGTGAGTTACAGGTACCATAGTATCTGTGTTTTCGGTTACAGAGACAGGTTGATGAAAATTAATAATAACTGTGCCTTTATCTGGTCGAGGAAAAGGGATGGCGTCGTTCGGAATCTGTTGAAAAACTAAATACCAACGTGTTGTACGTTCTCCAACTTGTTCAAAAGAATGAAACCCAGGTTTTGTTCCTCGCTCTAAAAGTATCATACCTGCATCGTCTGCTATAAACTTCCCTGGTTTAAAGACTCTCCAGTCAAAGACAAGCTGTATCCCTACAGGTTGAGCGCCGCCAATCTTCTCTTTATCTCCACTTGGTATGTCTCTTGCTGATTCAACCATACATGGATAATAGCAGAAAAATATCTCAAAAGCAACCTAAAGTATTATGTGAACACATATGCAACCGTGGTTTCTTTTAACAAAATTTTGCTATAGCATAAAAATGTCGCGAAATACCAAAATGTATATACCGATCCCGTATCGGAATAGATAGGACGAAACGGTAATGAGCGACTAGCGAAGGCGACCGAACACCCCCCGTGACTTTGACGCGGGAAAGCAAAGCTTCATCCTCCAGAATTTTTCCCGTTCCTCGAACAACAGTTGTTAGCGGGTCATCAGCCAAAACAACCGGGATTCTTGTGCGCTCAACGATGAGGTGGTCAAGCCCGGGAAGCAACGCTCCGCCGCCGGTTAGCAAAATTCCGTGCTCCAAAATATCGCTGGTTAGCTCAGGCGGCGCCTCCTCCAGGGTATCGGCAATCTCCTCAATAATTTGAGAGATAATCGGTCCCAATGCTTCTCGAACCTCAGTTTCTGAAACTCGAAGACTTTTCGGCAGTCCGGTTTCGATATCCCGCCCTCTAACAATCGCCATCTTCTCCCCTTTTACCTCTTCTTCGTATTGAACAGCTTCGTCTCTTTTTTTCTCTTCGTCTTTGAATTTTGAATTTTGATTTTTGATTTTTGAACTCTTTTTATACGCGCTTCCCACCTTTATCTTTAGCTCTTCTGCGCTTGCTTCGCCAATTAAAAGACCGTGTCTAAGTCTTATATAATGGGTAATTGCTTGGTTCATCTCATCTCCGGCAATTCGCAAAGAGCGAGAAACAACTATCCCACCCAACGAAAGAACGGCAATCTCCGTTGTCCCGCCGCCAACGTCAACAACCATTACCCCGCTTGGTTGAAAAACCGAGATTCCTTCGCCTATTGCAGCCGCCATCGGCTCTTCAATTAAATACGCCTGCCTAGCTCCTGCTGAAAGCGCAGCCTCCCAAACAGCTCTTCTTTCCACCTCAGTCACGGCCGAAGGAATACCAATAACAACCTTAGGCCGCGCCAGAGCTGATGGAAAAACGGTTCCCACCTCATGGATCTGGTGAATGTAATGGGAGATCATTGCCGCAGTTGCGTCAAAGTCGGAAATAACCCCATGCCGCA